>URHY01000033.1 GCA_900547815.1 uncultured Solobacterium sp. | reverse complement strand
TATTGACAATTTATAATTCTAGAGTTATAACTAAGGTGTCTTAAGAGACAAGCCACACGAAAGGAGGTGCAAACGTGGCAAAGTATAAACGTAGCAAACCGATGAAACGTCGCGATAGAAAAAAGCGCGAAAAAAAAGAGCGCATGATTTCGTACCTATCCAAAACGTTCGAAATTATATACACGCTCTTAATCGGTGAAGCCCTCAAGCTTCTTGCTAAATATCTAAGTGACTTATTTTAGTCACTTAGGTACTTATATTATACCACGTTTTAAAATATGGAACTACTAAAAATAGCGTTATTACTATCGTTAGCATTCAATGCATATCTTTTAAAAAAAATGATTGAAAAGTAAGGAGGTAAAGATTATGTGTGAAATGAAAGCTTATATTACAAATTTAGGTAAATACAATGAGGGTTGTTTAGTTGGTAAATGGATTGATTTTCCTATCGATGAGGATGATTTTACAAGCGAACTTGAAAGCATTGGAGTGAAAGAAAACACAATGTATGAAGAGTGGTTTATCGCTGATTATGATTGTTCATTGTTTGATATGTATGATGCATTTGGTGAATATCCAAACATCGACGATATTAATGAAGTGGCTGAAGCATTAGAAGACCATGAAAGTGAATTCACTGCATTAATGGAAGTATGCAGTTATACGGATGCATTAGGATACTTAGAAAGTGAAAACTATACTTTTTACGAAGGCATGACATTGGAAGATGTGGCTTATGAAATTGTAGAAGAATGTTATGAACTCCCAGAAATTGCGCAAAGATATTTTGACTATGCAGCGTTTGTGCGTGATCTTGGATTCGATGGATACACTGAAACTTCAAGCGGAGTTATTTGTTTATGTTAACCCGCAAAGATCTTGACAAGATGAGCGCCGCCCAGGTGCTCATACTTGCATTTTTAAAATTATATTTAGCAGCATGTACATCTACTTTAATTATTGGCATAATATTTGGCCTTTTAAATATCATGTTACCACTTATTTATTAATTGCAGGAGGTTAAGCAATGGAACTTTTAGAAATTAAATTATTGCATAAATATGCAAGAATAAGATCATATATGAATGATCTTATTTCTGGTAATTTTGTCGTGTATGATTTTCTTTATGAGTGTTTAGCGGATCATATTGAATCATTTGTTTATGATCTTGCTTATATCGAAAATGAAAAAGTTATACACGTTTATTATGATCAACTTTTAGTTGATTCTAAACAAGTAAGCAAAGAACTTTATACACTTGTTATAACCGCTTTTGAAGATAATGAATGGAGATTTTAGAAATGAATAATAAAAAATATATCGAATCAGTAGAAAAAAAGATTGATCAGCTCAACGCAAATAGTCTAAAGGCAAATAGTTTAATGCCTTTTTCAATAAATAGACATTTAAATGGGCTATATGATCTCAGTTATGGCATGGATGTAATCGCATGGATGCTAAAGCCGCGTGAACTTTGGCAACTTGTAAATACTTTATGTATTTTAAATATTTTAGGAGGGCTCAAAAATGACAATATGGAAGCGTGAACGCCCTCACTTTAATTACTACATCACGAACGAAAGAAAACAACCCCACATTTATGTTGAAGCGTTAGGTACTACCAGCGCTTCAACTGAAAAGATTTTGCATGATCATGGTTTTAAGTTTGATCATAATAAATGCATGTATGCAGCAATTCAAACAAATGAATTAAGGCTATTCGTTGCGCATGAATTAGACAAGCTTTTCAACTATGATATTCAGCTATTTTATAATACTGAAGCAAAAAAAGAACTTTGCGCGCCTGATATCCAGGAAATAAAAGATATTTGTTATCATTTTAAAATATACAAGTGTTATATTGATATTTTAAATAAGGATCTTTTTAAGATCTGTAAACCTGGATCAAAAAGCTTGTTGGCAACTTATAATACTAATTCAAAAACTATAGACGTTTTTAATAGAAACAAATTACAAGAAAGCTATATATACAATAATGGTAAAATCGTAAAAATGAGCGTTGAAAAAGCTGCACCAAAAAAGAAAAAGAAAAAAACTATACTTACTGAACAACAAAAAATCAATAAAATGCTGGAAGAGTTTCCATTTTAGGAGGTAAAGAAAATGAAAAAAACTGTTAACGACATTAAAAATTTATGTAATTTATTGCAATATATGAGCCGTGAACCAGGCTTATTCAGTAATGGATATATCAGATATATATCAATCGGAAGATATGCAAAATATGTTGATTTGCATTTTATGAACGGATCTATTTACAATTTTGATTCATATACAAAAGCTTTTCTATATGATCAGCTTTTAAGATATGCAAAAAACCATCTAGAAAAATGGGATCAAAAAGAAAAAAGCAAGCGCGAAAAAAATCGCTTCAATCGCGCAAAAAGAGAACTAGAAAAAATTGAAAAGGACTTGTAGAAAGTCCTTTTTTTAATGTCTTCTAATTTCTTTTTGAATCAGCTTTTTTTTTAATTGGATCAGAAGAAAAGAAAATCATAAACATTTTTGTTTTTAACTCCATTTCTTTTTGATCAATCCCATTCATATCCAAAACTCTTTTAAATATTACTATTGCAATGAAGTTTGCAAACAAGTTTGCATCTTTTTCTATTTCCTGATTCTCATAGTGTTTGCTACTTGAATCTGCATAGTTTTCAAGTTCCTTTTTCCATATAGAAACACTTCTTTCATCTATAGAAAACACTTTTTGATTCTTCTTATATACACATGCATATTGATATAAATGTCTAATTTCATGAGCTAGATATATAAACTAGACTTCTATCTTTGCATACATCCAAGTTCACACAAATTACATTTTCTTTAGGGTATGATGTGCATATGCTGGTATCTTTCACTTGAAAAAGTTCTTTATTGATTGGCTTATTTTTAAGATCATAAAACTTTTCATTTTCTTTGAAGAAAACTTTTGGAATCTTTATATTTAATAGTGTGCATAGAAAACTTATATAATCATTCATGCATCCATTATATCCGAAAAACTTTCTTTTGAAAAACTTATTTATCCAGGATCAAAAAAACTTTTTCAAGTTGTTCTTGAGACGTTAAGAAAAACTTTTTATATCCTTCATATTTGCATAGAATCGAACCGTCAAAAAACTTTTCCAGCAACTGATAAAACTTTTCTTTCTTCACATAATAAACATAATTCACAGACACATCTTCATCATCATGCGCATTGTATTCAAAAACTTTTTCAACCAGCTTAGAACAAATAACACAAATCTGTACATTATCATACTTCACAAAAACTTCTTTATAAGAAAACTTATTTTCGTCCATTTCATCACCACTAAAAAACTTTCTAAATATCAATTAATATTCTAATAAACTTTTTATATTCTTCTTCTGATTTTAGATAAAACTTATTGCAACCATTCATTATGTCTTCATAGTTTAAGCATTCAATTTCATTATCTAAAAACTTTCTATATAAACTTTTGAATTGTGCTTCACAAATATAATGCTGGATAACGAATATACCATTCTTATCATAATGGCCCCTACAAAACTCTTCGTCTGCTATATAAACACATACAATACGATATTCCCATTGCACAAATAAACTTTCTGTATCACGAATCAGAAAAAACTTTTTCACTTCTGATAAAAACTTTCTCACAATATCACTCCTATCAACCAGCGGTCATTTCCGCATGAAAATCATAATAACATTTACCTAAATACATCCGGCCATTATTGAAATGCGTTCTTAAATAAAACATTACTTTTTCAAAATTCTGCCGATCAAGCGCTATAATTCTTTTAAATCCATCACGTCCATGAGCATCTTGTCTATATCTATACTTTATTCCATCGTTGACAATAAACTTATCAAACTTTTCATATTTTGTTTTGGTGAGATTATACTCATAACCCCATCCTTCATCATTATGCAAAATTATAAACCATCTGTTATAACACGGCATAATTTTTAAGTATCCAACACGTTCCACAATATCACTCCTATTTATCTGCAATCGTTTCTACAAAACAATTATAATAAATATATCTTTTTCCATCATAATCAAATTTTACAGCTCCACTTGTCAATGATTTAATATCAATTCTACCTTCATAGCTTGCTAAAATTTTTCCATCTGCTGTATACACATTGATTATTCTATCTAATCCACCATTCGAATCAGATTTTACATCAGTACCCCAACGATCCACAGATGCACATCCAAATAATGAAATGCCAATCATTCCAACCATTAATAATTTGTATATTTTATTCATTTTATTCCTCTTTTCTTGGGCAATCCTATAAAGCACACATTTATTCAAATTCAACAAATCTTGTATCTTTCACTTTCCCGCATTTCAAACACACAAGATACTGAGTCTCACCACTGATACAATGAAACATCTCATTCTTTACACACCAAGTAAATTCATGCTTACAGAATAATCTTTTAAAAAACCATTTAATTTTGTTTATCATCTAAACTTCTTTCTATGTCCGATAACTATATATTATCAGACTAATTACAAACCTTTTAAAAGCCTAGTAAATAGGCTACTTTGTAACACTTTTCTAAAATAAAAACTTTATGAATTTTTGAGCCATATTGTAAACAATATCCTCATATAGTCTTTTATTTATTTGTATCTTCTACGTTAATCAAGCCATGTTCAATTGTTTCTTTAGCAGGAAAGAATGTTATTTTATATCCATACGGATTTTCTTTTACCGAATCGGTCTGAATACATGTATATGTAACATCTTTTGATAAATGTGCATAGAACAATTTATATTTATCTTTTCCAGTTTTAATCGTTACATTCAAATCGCCATCACTATCTGTTTCAATAGATATTTTTCCTTCAACAGAAAACAACGGTTCATTTGTTCTAGTATTTAATGCCACAACCTTTCTCGATATTTTAAAGTTGTTTGCATCCACTCTTAAATTATGGTTAGCTGTATCTGATTCTTGGCATCCTACCAAACCTAGGCACATTGTCATTCCTAAAATTGCGCTTAATATTTTTTTCATTTGTTCAAATTTCCCATAACGAGCTTTTTAAGCTCTTTCTTCATTGCGTAATACATTTTCATTCTGCTACAGAACTTTTCTCCTGAAAGCTTCTCAAATGATTCTCCGTTGACATAATGACGTTTCATATATAAACGAATATCATCATTTGGAATAAGATCAATAATTGTTTCAACTTCTCTCATCTTTCCTAAGACAAGATTCTTATCATCTTCAAGCACTTTTTCTTTTGAAATAAACTTTACCAGAACATCATTTGTAATATCCTTATTTTTCTTTGAATCCAGTCTCTGCTCAAATGATGGAGATTTTGGATCTGAAAATTCTTTTTTTCGAACCTCCAAATCCTTTAAAATTCCATCCAACGATTTAAACTTTCTTTCATAGATTTTGAACATTTCAAGCTTTTTAATTAATGCATCCACTTGAACATCTACATATTCTTCATAATCCGTTTTACTCATTTTCTCTCCTATTTAATTTCTTCAATTTCCTCAATGCTGCATGATGGAAATTTCATATAGAATTTATACATTGCCATGCTTTTCGATTCCTCCTGGGCTTCCATCACACAAATATTATTGTCTTTGATATATTTAATTCTGTATTTCTTTAACATCTTTATATTCTAACCTTTCCAATCGCTTAATTATTTTGTTTCATCAAAATCATCATACAAATATTCTTTATTCACCTTATTTTTTAAATCCATAATTTCCATACTTTGTGCTGTAATCATATTTTCTAAACTTGTAATCTGTGATACCATTGCACAACTACATACAATCAATCCGCATATAGCACCTAACATCAATCCTATTGTAAACCACATATTAGAAACCACTCTCCAACGGATTACCTGATGGTGCGTTCAATCCATATAATGTTGCATATACAATAACTGCATATACAACATAAAGTACTGTACAAGTAATAATAAGATCCAGGTTCTTAATAATTGCTTTTTTAATTCTATTCATCATCATTTAAATATTTAAACTCTTTCATTAACTCATCCTTTGTTTTTTCAAACTCTGATTCGATTTGTTTCTGTACATCAATCTTAGTTTGTTTAAACCATTTCTTTTTGAACTTAGTAACTGTTTCACGATAACGTTTTTCATCACAGTCACACGACTGCCACCATTCTAAATCGTGTAGCACTTTAACTAAATCTTTCATCATTTCATTTAATTGAGAATCGAACATTCTGTTAACACATTCTTCTTCAACTCTGCAATACACATAGCTGTAACTTCCACCACTCATTAGATAATCTCCTTTTCAACCTATAATCTTGCTACCACAATTTGGACAATACTTTGGTTTGAAATTAAAGTAATATTCTTCTCCATCATCTTCACCGACTGCATATTCTTTGTGTTCTACTAATGTGAATCCACAATTAGAACATCTAAATTCTTCCGTTGAATCATATTCTGATTCGTTAGTGCAAGTTTCTTCTTCTAACCAACCTAATTCTTTACATTGTTGGATGATTGCTTTTAATTCTGATTCTTTGATAGCTACACAATCAAAAACTCCTTTTGCTTTTTTGAATTGTTTGTTTTTAATATAAAATTCAATCGTAATATTTTTTTTACCATCAAAATAAGATATAAGTGTGTCTTCGCTATATGCTTCGGATAGCTTATATCCGATTCCTTCAAACATCTCTTTAGCAGTTTTCATCTTCTCTTACCTCACAATTTAGCAATATTTCACCAATCTGCTTTTCTATATTCACATCTCTAAAATGGCCTTGCTTTTTCAGCCTCATCAAATGATCAAAACATTTAAAATACCACTCATGAATTTCTTTATCTTCATTCAATAAATCATATTCAAACTTTGTAAGATGATATATAGCTTTTCTTTCTGAATCTAGCCAACCAAGCTCTTCCATTTGCTTGTAAATAGCCTTCATTAGTTTTCCGTCAATGTTATACACATAATTTGCCAATTCAGTAACACGAACCATTCCATGTAAGAATCTCACATATAACACATCTCTACCATCACATATTGTTTTTTCATAAAGCAGCGTTTCGCCTTCTCGATATACACCATCACACTTTCTGAAGCCTAGCTCAGTAAACATCAGTTCTGCATTCATTTTATATTCTTTGTCTTTATACTGTTTCAATTCCTCCAGCCACGTCGCAAGCTGCTTATGTTCTTCTCTACAGTCTTCACATACTGATTGACTTTCAGATAATTCTTTTGTGTGAGCAATTGCTTCATCTAATGTCATTTTCTTTCTCCTTATATGGATTTGGTAATGGCATCCAAGCAACAACTTTATATTTACTTAATGTAGCTCTCTTTCCTAGTGCCCATTTACCATCAGTTATATATGATTCTGTAACACTTCTTATACCGCTTTCATGTTCAATAGTCACAAGTACCCTTTTCGATCGCGTTCTCCAAAGTGTGTCATCCCATTTATCTGTTCCATACAATTCAGCAAATACGCTATCGTATTCCTCTGGTAGTCTTTCAGAAACTGGAATCCACTCAAATGATTCTGCTTTCTCAACCAATTTTAAAAGCACCCTCTGTGCATTATATATTTCATCATCACTAGGTAATGGATATAAATCTCTACGTATCATGTAACATATAAGTGTATTTGTAATTGTATCAAATGCTTTTTGATATTTATTCATATGCCTTTAACCTCCTATGTTTGGACAAATGCAATCCCAGTTATAATCATCGAATTTAACTTCTTCATCCTTGGTGATTTCTCCATCAATAATTTCAATGATTTGGTTAAAGCACATTCCACATTCAAATGCATGAATTCTCATATCAACTCCATATTGCTTACAAGAATTTAATAGTTCTTCCGAACTAATACCCCATGCGAATTCTGCTTCAAGTCCAATTGCGATTTTTCCTTCATCGTTCCAATCATCAATATATTCATCTAAGTCAAGAATAAATCCTCTTCTAGTTCCTTTAATCCAACATCTGCTACATTTAACTTGACTATACTCATCCATCTTCAACGCTTCTAAATCTTCGCCGATATAAGTAACCGGTTGTAATCCTTCTAAAACAAATTTTGTTAAATTCTCTTTTGTACCTCTTACTCTTAAAGTTCCTGCACACCAATTAGGCATATATAGTTAACTCCTCTCTAAGCTCATTTATAGCTTGTTTAACTTGTTTTAAATCTAAATCTACGTTAGAAACTAAATCTGCCATACGATTGTTAGAATAGCTCTGTAAAGCCGATTCTAGCGTTGTATGGTATGAGATAGGCTTTTGTACGTCTATCTCATTTCCTTCTTTATCCTTACCCTTTACGAACGTTACAAGGGCGAATGAACCACCGTTAGAAGTGATTGCATAATTGTTTTGTAATCTAATCATTTTCATTCTCCTTTTAACTCATTAATTTATTTCTGTAACGATTATCTAATTCTTCCATAACGTGCTTTCCACCGTATAGCTTTGATGCGTAAACAATATAGTCTAATTCATCTAGCATACTGTTCATCAAGTCTTTATTCGTACAGACAAATTTAATATTCTTTTGTAAAAATAAATAAGTCTGCTCAATTTGTTTATCAATTTCAGAAGCACTGCTTTTATCTAATCTGATAAAAGCATTTATTTTTATAGCATCTTCTCTTTGCTTTTTTCTTTCCTTTTCTAAGTTTTTTTTCAATTCTTTATTATTCATTTTATTTCTCCTGTCTTTGCGTATTCTAGTAATTCAATAAATGTTCTGAAAAGTTCGTTTTCTTTTCTTAATTCCTTGATTTTATTAGCGGTCGATTGAATATAATCATCAAGATCTTCATTTAATCGGAAGATTAAAGTATCTTTGCAATTTTCAATTATTTGACAATTCTCATCAATACGCTTTTGACACACTTTAATCAACTCATCAATTCTTTCTTCAATCATTTTCTTTCTCCTTATAAGGCTTAGGCAATGGCATCCAAGCCAAATCTTCTAATTCAATTCCGATGTAAACATATCAACCCAACTTTGCAAACACTCGATTTGTTCTTGTGTAAGCTCAACAATTCTTTCTTCAACTTCGGCTTTAGCCTCTTCAATTGTTTCAGCATTCAAAGAATCAAAATCACTTTCATATACATTTTCAAGCGCATAAAACGCACAGAACGTACCATCATCTTCATCTTGAAGTATAGTTGCAATAATTTCATCTTCATAAAATCTTCTAAAATGAAGTTTATAATTCTTTTCTATTTTGTCATATTCCCAATATTTATCTTCACTACTGTATAAATACATTCTGGTATCCTCATTTCTTATATTCCCCTGTTCTTACATACTCAAGCGATCTAACAATCTGTTCTAAAATTAGTAATTCAAAATCATATTTATCTATCGCTTTGAATTGTGTAAACATTTGTTCATTATGGTTTACTTCTAATTCATCATCTAAAAATGCTTTTTCAAGTTCATTTAATTTACGAATTTCATCCATTTTATTTTTGTATGCTTCTATTAATACGTTAAGTCTTAATTCAACTTTAGACATCATCTTTCTGTTTTCCCATCCTTCTTTTAAATTCATCGTAGGTAATGCAGAAAGGACATTCTTTGTCGCCTTCTTCTGCGCTACAATTCCATTGATTGAGCACGTCGCCACACGGTGATGTATCTAATATACAACCTCCTTTTTCATATTCGATTTTCAAATCATTTTCCCAATCTTTACTAGCATAGAATGGGCAAGTTTGTTTGTTAATTTCATCAACAATAAGTTTCATTTTCTTGCTCCTTTCAAAAAATATTCTTTCCAACATTCTATGGACTTATTTTCATATTCTTTATTAAAAAAATATTTCTCAGATCCACAATGAAATTTACATAAAATACATTCTTTTTTCTTCTTTTTATCAACTGCTCCAATATCAAAATTTGCCGGGCAACCATTGAGTCCATTGTTATGTGTATATTTACAAGCTTTATCTAATGCTTTTTCAAGTACTTTAATCTTTCGTTCATCTGTCATTGTTCTTTCTCCTGTTTACAAGAACATATTGATAATCTTTTAATTTTTTCAACGCTAAACTATACTCTTTGTTAACTTTATGAATCTCTGCTTTTTTCTCTTTTGTTGGTTCTCCATTATGTAGAGAATGGCACAAGTTCATAGCTTCATAATACTTTTCTATGCACTTATCATTAAGTTCACAAAATTTTTTTGCTTCGTTGTATCTTAAATTACATCCTTCATCTTTTGCAAATTCTTCTGGAACATCATCACCAAAAATTTCGCAATAATATTCAGTATAAGATTCGTTTGATTCGCAACGTTCAAATTTACATTTATCACACTTCATTTTTATTCCTCTACATCCTCATCTTGTGGCATTTGAAACAAAGTATTGCCTGAATACATTGCAACTTTTTCAATCTTTCTTTGTTGATTATAAACATTATCCATATACCTCTCCTTAAAATAATGTTCTTGTTTCTACTGCAATTCTTTTCTTTGCAATTTGACAATATTCTTTAGATATCTCATATCCAATATATTTTCTGTTTAAATCTTTGGCTGCAACTGCTGTTGTTCCACTTCCTAAAAAGGGATCTAATACAATATCATTTTCCTGAGAACTTAACCTAATAAATCTTTTAATTAAATCAACTGGTTTTTCAGCAGGATGGACTCCTTTTTTGCATGAAGTTAAATAAAATTTCCTAAAATCATCAATGTCTTTATGTTTAGAAAAATAACTGCCTTTTTCTCTTATCATAATGATATATTCTAAATCGCTTAAATGATGATTATTGCTTAAATGATGATTATTGTATGATGGTATAGGATTCGATTTAGCCATAACCAAAATATCATAATTAAATTTATTTTTAATCGCCCATTGAATATATGGAACTACTAATGTTTTATTGCAAAAGAAGTATCCATAAAATTTTTTCATTTTAGGTTTTAAAATATCCAAGAACTCAGCAGGGTTAAACTCACAGCAGCCAATTTTTTTTAAAGAATCTAAATACATTCTTTGTGTTGATTTGTTTTTCCCATAAAATCCACCACCTTGATTTTCAAATTTATATGGTGGATCAGTAACGACTAAATCAATACTTTTATTTGGTAAATCTATAAGTCCCCCCTTCAGAGCAAGGCAGTCAGTGTTATAAATAATATTTGTTTGCATTTTGTTTTTTTCTTTCCAACATGTATTCAATAATTTCTGTACTTGTCATTTGTTTCTCCTTTTATTCATCTATAAAATTTGTAATATATGTTAATTCTTTCATTCTTTCTACAGCTTCTTCTTTAATGAATTGCAAAGTTGCTCTCTTTGCTACTTCAAAACTTTTAAACGGATGAACAATGCTTATTGTTTCTCCAAAATACAATGTGAAATATACATAAAACAATTTTGGCTCACTCTCGTTAAGTTGGTGTTCTTCAATTGTTGCGATTGCTCTGTTTTCATTGTAGGCATCAGTCAATACAAGTCGTGTTATTTTTTGCCCGTCAAATCTATTTTTTTCCCATATTAATTTCATATTTTTCTCTTCGGCAACAACTTCAGATTTTTTATCTTTTGTTATTCTATGTTTTACATGATCTTTACCGGTTAATAATCTATATAAACAAGCTTTTCCACCAAAGAAATCAAGATTTCTAGAATCAAGTTCCATTGATCGTACCTCTAAATCTTCATTAAAATACAGTGGGTTGCATTGCTTAAACTCACCATCCACATCAAATGCATCATATGGTTCTAAACCATTTTCTTCCATGAATTTTTCAATAACTTTCAGTTCAATCATTCTATTTCCTCCAATTCCAATTCTTCGCATATTTTTACGATTATAAATCCATTCCTTGAACGCTTTATTTTTCCTTTTTTCTGTTTGGAATACATGGATCTAAATGTATTGATTGTTGTTTCTAAAAACAATGCACATTCATCTTCTGTTCCAATACAAGCAGGAAGATCATCCTTGTATATTCCATATATTTTTCGCGCCATCAGTTCAACCTATAATTCTTTCCAGGCTCTTTCTCAATTTCAAAGAAGAAACCATTGCACTTCTCAACGATTCTTCCAATAACTGCTTCATTGATTTCAATCATTTCCTGGCTTGTTCTTTCGCAGGATATGATTGTCTGCATGTTGTTGTTATAGCGATAATCAATCAAATCAAAGATTGCTTTATCATCTAACCGATTGGCACTAGATTTAAACAAATCATCTAGATACAATATTTGAGCGTGTTTAGCACGTTCTAGAAGCGAATAATCAAAGTTGCTAATAGAATTGCTCAACTCAATGTATCTGACGTACAAAACGCGCTTATTTTGTTCTAACAACCAATTACTGATTCCAGAACATAGATGTGTTTTCCCACATCCACTCTGTCCTAAAAACATCAACCAATTACAAGGCATATGTTCTGCAAAATTATTTTTACAATCGGAAATGTAATTCACCGCCATTTTTTTGATTGCTTCCTGCCACGGATCAGATGCATTGAAGCTATTGATTCGTTTATTCAACAAATCACCTAGCCCACTGTTCTTTTTGTTCTTCTCAATCCATTCACTGCGATAGCTTGATAATTTTTCACAATCATTTCTTTTTGAACAAAATACCTTTGTTGCAGCTACCAAGTATTTCCCGTCATAATAAGCTGGCTTTTCCCAAATACCACATGCGCCTGCTGCCATGCATTTATCACAATTGCTTTGGCAATGTTTGCTTTTAAGATATTTCTCATGGTTTTCATTATTTTGTTTTTGGATTATTTCACTAACTGGCTGCATTACATCTTCATTCCTTTCTTGATCACAAATTTACTTGCTTCCTGAACCGGTATCACACTGTTTAAGTAAATTTCAAACTTAGATCCAAACAATGTGTCAGGCCTTAAATATTTGTTCATTTTTGTATCGTTTAACCAATCATAAGCTTTAACATCAATCACAAGTTTAAAGTCTTCTAATCTGAATCCTTCATTCCACCTAGCCCGAATCTTCTCTCTAGCAATGCGATTACTGTGTTTGTAATGCTTTGAACATTTAGAATTCAAGTAGTCAATAATTTCAACATAAGGGATTGTTTCTGATGCTGATAAATCAGTGTCGTCGGAACTTTCTTTTATATTTCTTTTATTAACTGTGTTACTAACTGTGTATATAACTGTCTTAGATTGGTCATTTTTGACCATTGTACATTGGTCATTTTTGACTATTCTACAATTGCCATTTTCGACTGTTCGATTAGTCACTTTTGACCAATCTATACTTAAAGCACTTTTTAACTTTTCTCCTACTTCTCCAAACGCATACCAAGTTGTATGATTCCATGGATTTTCGTTATAGTTTCCCTTGACTAACAAGCCCAGTTCAACCATTTTATTTAAGATTCTTTTTATCTTTTGAACATTCCAATACGGGAACATTTTATGCAATCCTTCATATGTATTGAACGTCCAATACCTCCCCTCCTTAAAGTTATAATCATTTGCTTCGTTCTTGCTGATCCAAAAACAAAACATATCGAACATGATAGCTATTTCAACTCCATATTCATTCGCAATTTCTGCATCAAAACTATGTTTCATACTATCCTCAAAATAAAGATATTTCCTTTATTCTCTTTCTATTCCTTGTATTACTTTTAGGCAGAATCACAAGCTCATAAAGCCTTCCATCCACCTGATAAAAACGATATGCTGCACCCATGCAAGAAATGTTTTTTCTTTGTACAAGTGCAGCTGTTATTCCATATTCTTGGAACATATAAACTGCATCAGGAACTACCTGTAGAACCTCATATGATGCATTTTGAACCTGGATAACATCACCTGTATTAACATTAGTAGCTTCTTTCATTTGTTTCTCCCGTCTTGTATAATTACCTCGAAAAGAGGTATATTTATGAATTTAAATGTAAAAATAAATCAAAACACAATGTCTACAATCATTTCTGTTGTTTCTGTCACCGCTTCACTTATAACAGCTTTAGTTGCTCAATGGCATTCAAGAAAAATGCGTAAAATAGATATTGAAGAATCTCATTACCAGGACAATATAGCTTTCAAAAGAAATTTATATATGAATTATCTAAAGTACACCGGAACATATTTATCCAAAAGAGATCCAAATGATAAACATTTATATCAAGAAAGCTATTATCAGCTTCTTGGATATGCACCACAAGATATTTGTTCCATTTTAATTGAAATCAATGATGACATTGATAAAAAAGGTTCACAATGTACCGTTGCAAAACAAAAGCTGCCTAAAGTTGCATCTTTAATCAAAAGAGAACTTCAATCCTTTGACTAGAAACTAATATGTATTGTTAGAGATCCGTTGGGATTTGAAGTGTAATAAGCGTTTATAAACGGATATACAAAACACATGAATATCGTCCACCATGTTTGTATTTTGCAATTTTCATAATGCAATAACATATAAATCAAAGATGGAATTGCGACACCGTAAAATATAAACATATAATTCCAAGTAAACATATTTCTACACACCTTTCTGCTTCACACTGAAAGAAACGCATGACATAGTCCAAATGCACATGCATGTCCATAGAACCAAAATTTAAAATACTGAATTGCATGTCTTTTAATATCGTCTTTATAGTCATAGAATTTAGTTTCAATAAATTCTAAAATAAAAGCAATCGTGATTGTTATCATCCATCCAATATAAACAACATTTTTTACATTCATTACATCACCTGCTTTCATAAGTATGTGATGTTTTTTTATCTTTTAACTTTTTTACCATTTCTTCTATTGGTTCTTGTATCAGGCTTAAATCATATTGATCCAAGATTTTTAAATCACATAGATACGTTATTAAATCGTACCAACTTCCTATTCTTGAAATCACTTCTAATTCATCCATTGTTAAATCGAAACAATTGGATACAGCATAAGGAATATTCTCTGCATAATATGTAATACTATGAATTCCTTTATCTTCTTCATTCAATTTCTCGTAGATTTCTTCTGTTTTTAAATCAATAAAAACCCTTCCAATTACATCAATCGGTTCTCTGTAACATTGTGGTTCATGTTCCTCACACTTAGTTTTCTTTTTCCTGAAAAACATCTTTACCTACTTTCTTTTCGCATAACTCAATGATTCAAGATTTTGCTTTTTCATTTTTCTTGTTGTACGAACATAGATTCTTGTGGTTTCTAAACTAGAATGGCCCAAAATGTCAGCTAGTTCAGTAATCGCATTTTCACCATTCTGCATCAAATACTGAATCGCGAACAAATGCCTAAATGCATGAGGATGTACTTTACCAAGCTTAATTCCTCTGCACTTACCAGCGATCATTTTTAGATCCCTGGACAACACACGAGCATTTACAGGACTTTTCTTATCAGAAGATGTAAATATATACCCTTCTTCAATTTTGTTATCCTTGCAGTATTTAAGGAGTTCCCTTCGCAAGTCAGAACGGAGAATGATTCCTCTACCTTTTCCTTTGTTCATAACATATACAGTATCATCCGTTACACTTTCTACAGTAAAGAACTGTAATTCGCTCAAACGAATGCCAGTATAGCCAAAAACCTTCATGATCTCGTATAAGTCCATACGATTGATTTCGCGGGCTTTTTTCAGTAGCCTTTGAAATTCATTAGGCTCTAGAATATCATCCAAAGAATCATCTTTCTGGACTCTTACGTTCTTCAATAAATTCTTTGAATAATATTTCTTTAGCTTAAGAAAATTAAAATCATCATCCGAATCAATGATTTCGCTATATTTAATAAATTTATTAATGATCACAATATAGTTGTTTACTGTACTGATTTTATAATCATGCAGCAGTTTATCTTTAACACCAACTATATCGGACTTTTGTATTTCACCATCAGGCAATGAGTTAACAAACAAAGTAGCAACATGCTTGTATTTACGAATGGTATTCTTACTTTTCTCATCCGCTGTTTCTTCTTCAATAAACCCGTCAATTTTTGCTTGTAACTCATCCTTAGTCATATTACTTAACTACCTGGATGATTGTTGTAAGCAAGATCTTAGTAGACAAGAACACACATACATTCAACGCAAGTAAAGCAATATTAATGAATGTACACGGAACGACATAATTTTTTGGCTTAGGTTTCTCATTAATGACAAGCTTGTCATCTAACTTATAAATGTCATACTTATCGAAATTTGGAATCTCCCAAGTTTCTTTTTCTTCTTTTTTTGCCATTTTCATTACTCCTTTAAATTTCTGTGATATAATAATCATGTGGTTAATTTAAGCAGGGCTCACTACCCTAGCACGCTTGGTCAAGCGTGCTTTTTATTTGTTCCTTCCAAATGTCATTAAGCGCACTTTTTGTCTCAGGAAAATACTCAACAAAGATCGGAGTGGGAACTGCAAGAATCTTTCCTAGCATAGTGTCTCGATATGATCCTTCAAACATTTCACCCTTTTTATTTTTTTTCTTGCGTAGATTATGTAAAATCTTTCTAGCCTGTGTATCCTTTACAGGTAAAACAAGCGTCACATCTCTAACAGTCACATATGCTTTCATTTTTCTTCGTTCTCCTTTCCTTCTGAGCCTTTTCTTTTGCTCTGAGTCAAAATACATGCGATAAAACCTCGATCATACTCGTTGATGTCATATCCCATCTTTTCGAGCGTATCCAAAGCTTCTTTAGTGACATTTTCCTCATCAGTCATTACATTCCTCCTTTTAAAATACTTTTTGTATGTTACACATACATTATAAGTATGCGTTGCATACTATGTCAACTTTAAATTATTCAAATAATTTGTTTTTTTGTATACTCGGCATACTTTTTAATGTATAATCACAGTGTAAGCAGTTAAGAGGTGAAAATCGTG
Organism: uncultured Solobacterium sp.; assembly: GCA_900547815.1. GTDB lineage: Bacteria > Bacillota_I > Bacilli_A > Erysipelotrichales > Erysipelotrichaceae > Holdemanella. The sequence continues at coordinate 6,010 of URHY01000033.1, read as the reverse complement.
GAAGAACATATAGGGTCGAGAATATATAAAATACGTAAACATTTTAATTTGAGTATGGAAAAATTCGGTAAACAAATAGGTATCTCAAAAGGTTCAATCAATAACATTGAAAAAGGAACTACCAATCCATCAAGCCAAACCATCAATTCTATATGTCGAGAATTCAACGTTGACTATGTATGGTTAACTGAAGGTATTGGAGACGATATGTTCATTTCTATACCTGATTCAAAAATAGATCAGCTAATCGAAGATTATGGATTAAAGCCAGAAGATAAATGGCTTGTGCGAGGATACCTTGAAGCACCGCCGGATATAAAGCAACAAGTTGCAGATTATTTGTGGTCAATTGTAAATAGAGAATTAGCTAAAAGAGAAAAAGAAAAGAGTAACAAGAAATAACTTGTTACTCTTTGAAATTAAATATGTACATAGCCTATTTATGGAGGAATAGTAATGGAAAAAGTAGTTTATTATTGCCCTAATTGTGGAAAAACAGTTTCTAGATTAAAAGGAAATAAAGACAATTGTTCTAACTGCAATGGGAAAATGGTTCAAACACCGATTGATGTAGAAAAATGGAAAGAGTTGTCTGATGATGAGAAAGCAAAAATCAAGTCAGAAATATCATCTTATGGAATGCCTGAATATAGTGGAGAACCATTAAGTGTTTTAAAGCATAGATATGACTTAATTCAAATTCAGAAAATTTCCGTCACTACAACAGACATAAAACGTGATTATGTTATTATTGGGCCTGTATTTTACCAAATAAATGATGCAGGATCAGGAAAAATGATTTTTCAAAAGCAAAAAGAATATCGTAGTGTAATAAATTCTTTAAAAGATCAAAATCAATTAGTGAATCAAAAAGCATCCATAACAGAATCGATAGGAGCATTATCGGGTATGATAGAATTATTCAGTACAGGTGATATTTCTGCATCCACAAAAGATTTGTTAGGAAATGGCCATAACCAATTTGATGAAGCCTTTTTTATTTCGGTAGAAGAATTAAAAAAGCGTGCATATTATATGGGTGCAGATGCTATTATTGGCATGAAAGAAGAACTAAATCTAGATACTAATGGATTTCAACATTTTTATATGCAAATGTATGGAACAGCTGTTAAATTTAAATAATTAAGCTAGGGTAAATTCCCTAGCTTATATTTCTTCTTGCTTAGTTTAGCCTTCATAGCCTTTAAATTTGCGCGTAAATACCTATAGGTATTAGTGTTATTATTATTTATTTTTTGATGATAACAGCAGTCTTTGTGCATGATTATACAGAATTTGCAGATCATCCACGTTAAGTTTTTCTGCTAGGATAATTAATTTCGTTATCCATAAATCCCTTTCCATAAGATCATCCCTTTCCATTCATTTTCTATGAATAAAAAGAAAAACGTTTTCCTTATTCTAATATAATAAGTCTTAAATTTTATATGTCAATGTCTGTTTAGTATTAAATTGTACAAATATAATACTAAAAAGTGCAAGTGGTTATATATCACGTTATCAGTATTGAATTTTTTTCGGGGGGGGGTGGAATTTTTAATGTACTTTTGGTTATATTATTAATACTGATTTTGTTTTGTAAATATTTATTAATATTTTGCATTTTTCATTACTCTTTTTAAAATGTGATGTTATTATTCATGTGTACATGATAAATATTTTAGGCTTTTTTCTATTTCCTCAAGAAAAGATTAGCAGAGAATGAAAAACAGATAGTGGTGTTGAGCAGCATACACTATCTGTTTTTCTTTTTGTATTTGTTATGTGCGTGGTGGGGCGATAGTTCCCACATCTCATCAGGATTTACATCCCTACTCTTGACATTTTCATGCGCGATAGCCATCTTTCTATCCTCACGTACATAATCAGAATGCTTTCTTTCAGTCAATAGACCTATCCAGGTTGAGGTAAACACATACAACCCTACAGAAGCTATAAGCACTATGCATACTGGAGCACAATACTTAATCATGGCTTAACAGAACCTAATCTGTAAAAGTCTTTGTCACAACATTATCTCTTATAACGAGTGTTATAGCTAAGACCTAGTTAATAAGATGCTTAACACATTTGCTAAGCTACATTAATTTTAATCAAGTCATAGTTTACTTGTCAATTGCAAATTTTAACTTTTATTGATTAGTCATCTGATTTGATATCATTGAAATAGCAGATTTTTTAATCATATTTTCTCCTAATAAAAAAAAGGAAGCAGTGTCGTTTTCAAGACTGCTTCCTCAAAACTAATGTTTTTCCTTGCACCTGTAGCTTAACACAGATTAATAATAGATGTCAATTTTACAACAAATTATTCATCATATCTACAATGCTCTTGTCTTTTGTATCAAACCAGTGTGCATATGTATTATGCAATGTTTCAACTGTATCTCCTAAGCGTTTGGCTATGTCAAAATCTGAGAATCCAGCTCCTGCCATGTTATTAATTAGAAATGATGCGTGTGAATGTCTAAAATCATGAATTCTTATTTTAGGTAATCCATCATCTTTTTCTTTCGCCTTGTTATAAGCTTCATCAAATCTTCTTTGTACTGTCTGAGGTGATATTGGTTTATAGTATCCAAACACAAATTTATCTTTTGTGAAATCATCCCATTTAGAACATTCTAGAAACCATTCTCGAAGCATTTTAGACAATGTATTAGGCATTGTGATAGTTCTATAACTGTTGTTTGTTTTTGGCGGTGTAAGCCATTTATTAGGGTCTGTCTCTTTGTATCTATATGTTTTGTTGATGTCTATAGTTTGTTTTCTAAAATCAATATCATTCCATTGTAGGGCCATAGCTTCACCTTTTCGTAATCCCATATAGAATAAAACAGAATAAAAGCATTTCATCATTTTTTCATCTACTTCTTCAATAAACAAATCAAAATCATATTGCTGCCATATTGTCATTTCTTCTTTTCTTTCATTCAATCTAAGATCACGTTTTACATATGTCATTGGATTGGTTGGAATGTATTCAGAAGTAACACCAAATTTATATAGCTTATTTAAAAAGAAATATATTCTTGATACATATGCCTTTGAATATTTATCATCAAACTTGTTGATCATGTTTTGCATTTGCCTTTTATCTAGAAAATCAATATCTTTCATTTCCTTAGAAAGAACATTGTACAAATATTCATCTGATTTTAGTGTTGATTCTTTTACGTACTTTTTATTATATTCTTTAAAAGCTTTATATAGTCTGTCAAAATTCATGTCTGATGGAAGCATAAAGAAATCTTTTCTGAATTCAACCTCAGCTTTCTGTGCTTCCCATTTAGAATCAAAACCACGCTTACGATATCTCTTTATACATTTACCATCTTTATATATTTTTCCGGCAAACATATATTTCCCTGTTTTCCTATCTAGTTCTACTGCCATTTTTTGTGCCCTCTTATATGTCCATAATATGCAAAAAAGGGGTATAATTCAATATTTTAATGTCAAATTATACCCCAATATACCCCAAGGCAAATAAAAAAGCCTTTAAATAAAGGCTTAAATTTCAATGGAGCAGATGAGGGGAATTGAACCCCCGTATCAGCCTTGGCAAGGCTGTGTTCTACCATTGAACTACATCTGCATGAATGGCGGTCCAGATGGGACTCGAACCCACGATCTCCTCCGTGACAGGGAGGCATGTTAACCACTACACCACTGGACCAATTAACTTTCTAAAAATAAGATGGCGGAGAAGGAGAGATTTGAACTCTCGCGCCAGTTTCCCGACCTATACCCTTAGCAGGGGCACCTCTTCAGCCACTTGAGTACTTCTCCAAGAATATTTCCAGATACTTATTTTTTAGAACAACCTACGTTATCCGTAACGCCTGTTTATAATAACATGGATAAAAATTTATTGCAAGCAAATTTTTTAAAAAAATACAAAAAAATTTAGAGGTCAATTTTTGACCTCTAAACTCTTACTTTCCAAACAATGTTTTATTGTCTACTTCCGCTTTAAATTTAGCTAAAGCTTCATCTAATGATAATGTAACACTATCTTTTTTACCACTCTGACGAATTGTAATTGTGTTGTTTTCTTGTTCTCCATCACCAACTACAATTTGGTAAGTAACCTTTTTTAGCTGTGCCTCACGAACACGGTAACCCAATTTTTCATTACGAGAATCTACTGTTGCACGCATTCCTAATGCTGTTAATGCATCACATACTTTATTTGCGTATTCAACATGTTTTTCGTGATGTACTGGAATCACAACAAATTGACGTGGCGCTAACCATAATGGGAAGTGTCCACCAAAGTGTTCGATCAAAATACCAATGAAACGTTCAACTGATCCATAAACTACACGGTGTAACATAATTGGAGTTTTCTTTGTTCCATCTGCATCTACATATTTACATTCGAATCTTTCTGGCAAATTCATATCTAGCTGTACAGTACCACATTGCCATACACGTCCTAAGCTATCTTTGATATGGATATCCAATTTAGGTCCATAGAATGCACCATCTCCAGGATTCACTTTATATTCTTTACCTGCATGTACACAAGCTTGTGCCAATGCTTTTTCTGAAGCATCCCAAATTTCTTCTGAACCAATATATCCACTTTCTGGACGAGTTGATAATTCAATTTCATATGGTAAACCAAATACTGAATAGATACGATCTACCAATTGTAATACTTTTTTAACTTCTTCTTCCAATTGATCAGGAGTTACAAATAAGTGCGCATCATCTTGTGTAAATGTACGTACACGGAATAATCCATTCAATGCACCACTTGCTTCGTGACGGTGTACTTGTCCTAGTTCTCCTAAACGCAATGGTAAGTCTTTATATGAGTGTAAAGTTGAGTTATATACTAATAAAGCTCCTGGACAATTCATTGGTTTGATTGCGAATTCACGATCATCTACCATTGAAGTGTACATGTTATCTTTATAATGATCCCAGTGTCCACTCAATTCCCATAATTCTTTTGACATCATAATTGGAGTTTTAATGAATTGGTATCCTTCTTTTGTGTGTTCTTGATACCAGTATTGTTCCAAAATATTACGTAAAATCATTCCATCTGGCAAGAAGATTGGCATACCAGGCGCATATTCACTAATCGTAAACAATCCCATTTCTTTTCCTAACTTCTTGTGATCACGTTTTTTAGCTTCTTCTAAAGCTTCTAGATGTGCTTCCAACTCTTCTTTTGTGTCAAAGCAGATACCATAAACACGTTGAAGCATTTTATTGTTAGCGTCACCTTTCCAGTAAGCACCAGAATGTTTCAATAATTTAAAGTTTTTACACATCTTAACAGTTTCAACGTGAGGTCCACGACATAAGTCCACAAATTCACCTTGACGATAGATTGTAATATTTCCATCTTCTAATCCATTGATCAAATCGACTTTATAAGGATCATCCTTGAACATTTCTAAAGCATCTTCTTTAGAGATTTCTTCACGAACAATTCTCTTTCCGTCTTTGGCAATTTTCTTCATTTCTTTTTCGATTTTTGCCAAATCCTCTTCTTTTAATTTTACATCTCCTAAATCCATATCATAGTAGAAACCTTCAGAAATAACAGGTCCTACCCAGAATTTAGCATTTGGATATAAACGCTTAACAGCTTGAGCCATCATATGAGCACATGAGTGGTTCAACATAGATAAATGTTCATCTTCTAATACATTAACTAATTCCATTTTACTTTCCTCCATTTTTCCATATAAAAAGCGACAGCCATCAAAGGACGTCTGTCGCACGCGGTACCACCTTTGTTTATACAATTACTGTATACACCTCAAACCTTTTAACGCAAGAATTACGGCACACTTTTTCAAGGGCAATTCAAAGGGAGTAAATACATACATTCGCAAAGTGTTTTCACCAACCACACTCTCTCTACATTTGAATAGAATGTATTCATATCCTTATCACTATTGTTGCCTAGATTATAGACCGAAATACGAGGTGTGTCAAAAGAAAAACTCAAGAATTTTTAATG
>URHY01000032.1 GCA_900547815.1 uncultured Solobacterium sp. | reverse complement strand
GACGTTGTATGAGTGTTGATTTTAGCTTTATATCCTAATTTATTAAATGTGTCTTAAACGCAAAAAAAGAATCTCAAGCAAGATTCTTTTATCAAAAAATATAATTATTTAAATTAGATATCCATATCTTTTTGAGCAGCTGTAACAATAGCCATCTTGTAGATTTCATCTGAAGTACATCCACGAGACAAGTCATTGATTGGTGCATTCAATCCTTGTAAGATTGGTCCTACTGCTTCATATCCACCTAAACGAGCGGCAATTTTGTATCCAATGTTTCCACTTGATAAGTTAGGGAAGATAAATGTATTTGCGTGTCCAGCAACTTTTGAATTTGGAGCTTTTAATTTAGCAACTTCTTCACTTACTGCACAGTCAAATTGCATTTCTCCATCAATATCGAAATCAGCAATACGACGTAAACGATCGCTTGCTTCAGTCATCTTAGCAACACATTCACCTTTTGCACTACCCATTGTTGAATATGATAATAATGCAACTTTTGGTTCTACACCAAATTGACGAGCTGACTTAGCTGTTTGCATTGTGATTTCTACTAAATCATCTGTGTTAGGGTTGATGTTAATTGAGCAGTCACCCATGATCAATTGGTTTTCTTCTTTAATTAAAATGAAGCAAGAAGAAACTAATTTGTTTCCTGGAGCTGCTTTTACTAATTGTAATGCTGGACGTACAGTATCCGCTGTAGAATATGTAGCACCACCTAATAATCCATCAGCATATCCCATTTGAACCAACATAGTTCCAAAATAGTTTGTGCTCTTCAATGCTGTACGAACTTTTTCTTCATCCATTTTACCACGACGTAACTCAACCATTTTACGAACCATTTCATCCATATGTTCGAAATTATTTGGATCGATTTGTTCGATTCCTTCAACATTTAAACTATTCTTTTGTGCACAGCCAGCGATTTCTTCTGGAGTTCCTAACAATACTGGGCAAACAACATCATTGTTTTTCAAATCAATAGCTGCCTTTTGTACACGTGGATCCCAACCTTCGGTAAATACGATTCGTACTCCCTTTCCTTGGACTTTTTTTTCTAATTCATCAATAATCATAACTTTAACTACCTCTTTTCTATCAAAGTATAGTCCAAAAATGCTTTATTTACCACAAAAACAATGTGAACTTTTTCTCATAGTTTATTCACAAAACGTGTATACATTTAACGGCATATTGTTCATTTATTATGTACATTTAGTATAAAATGTAATTATTTTACATACAATTGAAAATTAATGTAAATTTATCTTGCATTTCTTTCTGTAAAGTTTTACACTAATGACATCACAAGAAGGGATAGGTGCATATTATGAAAACAAGTCACTATTTAAGAAAGGCCGGTGCCGTATGTATGGCAGCTGCAATGATGACTGGTTGTGCTAGTGGATCATCTGGCGCAAGCGGTAAAACATTGACAGTAGGTTTAAACACTGGTTTCAATGGAATTTTCTCTCCATTGTATTATCAAACTGTATATGACGATTACGTTATCGAAATGGTTTATCAAAGTATGTTGAGTTATGATCGTGATAATCAATTACAACCAGAACTTGCTACTCAACAACCAACTATTAGTGAGGATGGATCAACATTAACATTCAAATTGAAAAAAGGTGTGAAATTCTCTGATGGTTCTAAATTGGATGCAGATGATGTTGTATTGACATTTACAGCTATGGCTGACCCAAGCTATACTGGTCGTTTCTCAACTTATGTTGATTACTTAGAAGGTTATAAAGAATATCACGAAGGAGATGCCGAAACTCTAAGTGGTGTTGAAAAAATCGACGATTACACAGTTGCTTTCCACTTAGCAACACCAAGAATCGATGCCATCAGTCAAGTTGGTACATTCCCAATCATCTCTAATTCACAATTCAAGAAATACAAAAAAGGTGATACAAAGATGTTTGAAGACAAGGCTAGTGAACCAATTGGTACAGGACCATATGTATTGAAAAAATTCCAAAAAGATTCAGCTGCCACATTTGTTAAGAATGATAAATTTAAAGCTAAAGATGGAGAATACCAAATTGATAACGTTGTAATGAAGATTTGTGATACTTCAACAGAACTTCAAGAACTTCAAAAAGGAACTGTTGACTTATTACCACAAGCTGATAATGCCGACAAAGTTGGTACAGCTAGTTTAGATAAGAACTTAACTTACAACAACTATGCATCAAGCTCAATGCAATATTTTATTTACAACTGTGAAGCTGGAGTCACTGCAGATCCTGCTGTACGTCAAGCATTAACTTATGCGATTGATCGTCAATCATTTGTTGATAGCTACTACTCATTCTCTAAAGGAAGTAAAGATGTTAAGAAAACTCAACCTGGTTTCGTTCCAGTATTAATGGCTAACCCAATTTCATCAAAATTAGGTGATATCGTTACTGGTAAAGAAAAAGATGACAACATGACTTACTATGATTATGATATCGAAAAAGCTAAACAAATCTTAGACGATGCTGGTTGGACTGTAGGAAGTGATGGAAAACGTGAAAAAGATGGTCAAAAATTAACTGTTCGTATGGTTTCTACAAAAGGTAAAGATCAATTAGACACAATGCTTCCAATGCTAGAAAAAGCTTGGGGCGATGAACTTGGCGTTGATTTCAAGACAAACTTAAGTGAATTCAACACAATGATTGCAACAGTTCAAGGTGATGATACTGTTAACGATTGGGAAGTATCCTACATGGGATGGCAATTTGGTTCAGGTGATGACACTGGTATCAACCTATTATGTCAAACTGGTCAAACAGATAATACAGCTCGTTTATCAGATCCTGATTTAGATGCATTATTAGATACTGCATTACACACAACTGATCAAACTGCAAGTACTGCTGCTTATAAAGAAGTTTACGAAAAAGTTTCTGCTTTATGTCCATATGTAGCAATCAATGGTTTAAGCTACTATGATCTATACAACAAAAAGATCAAAAACTTAGACACAGCTGCATTGTATGACTTCGTTAAAGCATTAGATAAAGCTACAATTGAATAACAATTAAAGAGATCTGTTGACAGATCTCTTTTTAATACATATAATTCAACTACATACAGAGTAAAAATATGTGCGTTAAGTGTCTTTAACACGGGGAGTTGGTTAAGGAACGAAAAGTTATTCTTGCGGTACATATTTTGCATCCCGCTGTTGTGATCGAAAAAAATTAAAGACTTTCTTTTTTTGTATCGCAATATGGAAAAAAGGAGGTCTTTTTATATATGAATCAATACTTTGTAATGTTAAAAGAAAATGCACGTTCCCTAAAAAATGTTCGTGTCATTGTTGGGGTAGCTTTATTTTTTGCCCTAAACGTTATTCTGAACTTGTTTGGATCCATTCAAATCACAAACCAGCTAAAATTAGGTTTTGCTTCTATTGCCACGGCGGCTAGCTGCTTATTATATGGACCTGTTCCAAACTTAGTGCTTGCTCCACTTTTAGATTTCGTTAATTATATGGTTAAACCTGTAGGTGCTTATTATCCAATCTTTATGATTTCTACAATGGCAAGTGCATGTATTTTCTCAGCATACTTCTATAACTGCAAAAAAATCACTTGGGTTCGCGTCATTTTATGTCGTATTACATATGATGTAGTTGTTAGTTTATTCTTAAACACACTATTCACATCGATGTTATGGGGAACGCCATTTCTAGTTATTGCTGGCCCTAAATTAATCAAAAACTTAATTTCATTGCCATTCCAAGTCGTTATTCTATATTTAGTGATGAAAACATGTATCCAGTTAAAACCAAAGGTGAACCGTTAATGGTCCACCTTTTTTTACTGCAATTTAAACATTTCTTTTTTTGCTCCACAAACCGGACACACATAATCATCTGGTTCATTTTCAAAATTATCTCCATCATATACATATCCACAAACACTGCATACCCACTTTTCTTCTTTTCTGTATGTAGGTGCTTTTGCCGGTGCACTTTGTTTTAATACATTATGATAATACGCATAGGTCATTGGTTTACCAGAATAACCTTTCTTAGCATCAACAACTTTTGCCAAGAATACAAAGTGTGTTCCTGCATCCATCTGACTTTGCACTTCACACATCATGTACCCTAATGCACCATCTATCACAGGCAATTCCCTAAACAAATGATGATTCAACTTCGCCCACTTGTCTTTATCTTTTCCTGTTTGAAAGCCTAAATCCGTAATCACTTGTGAATCTATTGTTTCAGGCAAGATTGATAAAGAAAAACACTTACTTTTTTCAATCAATGAACAAGTATAATTATCCTTATTCATACTCAAGGCAATGAGCGGTCCTATCGTTGAAACTTGAAATATAGTATTCACAATACAACCACATTCGCGCATACCATCTTTTACACCCACGGCATACATACCATAAGAAAGATCATACAAAACTGTGTTGTCCATAAGAACACCTCCCTTGTTACTTTAATTATAGCAAGTTCAGCGGTTATATTCCATATAACTATTTTCCTTCTTCAACACATTTTTGTAATTTGTTCATTGTCTGCTTCAAACTTTTCATTTCTTCTACAGACACATCATAAAACAATGTTTTATTAATTTTTCCAATCTCTTCATCAATTATTTTTAAAATAGGCTGGCACTCCTGTGTCAACTTTAAATGATGTACTCGAGTATCTTTTTCATCTATACAAATACGAATGAGTCCTTTTTTCTCCAAAGAATCAACACTTCTAGAAATCAAAGTTTTTGAAACGCCTAACACAACCTTTAATTCCGTACTCGTTGTTATTGTTGAATTATTTTTTAAAACAATTAAGATTGAAATTTCATTTGGTGAAAAATTAAATTTTTGAAAACTATCTTTTATTTTTTTTGCATAATAATCTCTCATTTGATTGGATATACGCAAAAACTCCTCAATTGTAAACATATTATCGCTCCAACTCCAATAGAACAATTGTAAGTGCTAAAATAGGGCCTGTCAAACATTGCCCCATTTTTCTAATACTTCTCCTACATAATAGAGAGAACCACATAATAAACTAGCTTCTTTTGTATCTAATAGTCTTGAAATCAACTCATCCACTGTAATAATTGAATACCCTAATTTTTCTAATGGATATAAACGAGCACTTGAAATTTCTACCAATGTAATATCTTTACTAATGGTTTGTAGAAGTTCAATCATGTGTGGTGCATCTTTTTCTTTCAATACAGAAAAATAAATCTCTCCTTTAAAATCTTTCAAAGAATGTGTCAACGCCGTAATTCCATGTACGTTATGTGCTCCATCTAATAAAACCAATGGATCTTTTCTAAGAATCATAAATCGACCTGCCCATTGAAAGTGATCAATGACTTCTTGTGTTTCATTTTCTTCTAGCCAAATACCTAACACATTTAATGTTTCTAAGGCAAGAGATAAGTTTTTAGCTTGATACAATGGTGGATTTAGATGAAATGTCATTTCATTCCATCTTAAAACATCTGTTTCTTGGCAATCCACAAAACATAGTGGTGTATTCATATAATCGGCAACAAGTTTCATTACTTTTTGACATTCTGGTTTATCTTCCGTTGTTAATGCTGGAACATTTGGCTTAAATATACCAGATTTTTCATAGGCAATCTGCTCAAAAGTATCTCCTAAATATTCTGTATGGTCAAGTCCTACATTAGTAATCAAACAAGCTTTATAGTCTAATGCCGTTGTTGCATCTAAACGACCTCCCACGCCGGTTTCAATAATACAGTAGTCCACTTCTTGTTCTATAAAATAAGCAAGTGACATCCATAGATCCATTTCAAACATAGTCATCTTATGTAATGAGAATAATCCTTCATATTGATCATAGATTCTTTCCCAATCATCTAAAGAAATACATGCATCATTTACACGAATTCTTTCTGTATGATGAATCAAATGAGGAGATGTAAATACACCTACTCTATATCCTTTTTTCATCAACAGATCTCTTAACCAAATTGAAGTACTACCCTTTCCATTTGTACCTGCTACCTGAATCTTTTTTAAAATTATGTGACTTGGCAATGCATCTGTTAACCATTGTCTAAATTCTAATAGGTCGTGATTTTTTCCACGGCAATTTTCCATTTTATTTATTTTCTCTTGTACATTCATGGTATTATTATATCACTAAAGAAAGAAGTGAATCACATGATTATGCATAATGACTGGGATCAATTGTTTGATCAAGAAATACAAAAAGACTATTTACTAAATTTACGCTACTTTTTAGCTAAAGAATATAAGACTAAAAACATTTATCCTGCAAAAGAGAATATTTTTGCAGCTTTTAAAACAACTTCTTTAAAAGATACAAAAGTTGTTATTTTAGGACAAGATCCATATCATGGTCCAGGACAAGCTCAAGGTTACTCATTTAGTGTACCAAACAACTTTCCTTTACCTCCATCTTTACAAAACATGTATAAAGAACTAGAAAATGAGTATCAAACTCCTGTACATCGTACTGGCGATTTAACGGACTGGGCTAAACAAGGAGTACTATTAATGAATACCATTCTTACAGTTGAAGAACACAAACCTTTATCACATCAAGATATGGGATGGCAGAATTTTACAAATGAAGCTTTGCGATGGATCAATGAAAAAGATGGTCCTGTTGTCTTCTTATTGTGGGGGGCTAAGGCTATCCAAGCCAAAAAATTATTGACAAATCCAAAACATTTAATTCTTACAAGTCCGCATCCAAGTCCTTTAAGTGCTTATCGAGGTTTCTTTGGAAACAATCATTTTAAGCTTGCGAATGAATATCTAGTTAAAAACAATGAAACGCCTATCCAATGGATATAGGCGTTTTTTAATATCTAATCTAAACTTTTGTGATATTCCTCAATCATATTTTCTTGATATCCAACTCTATTTTTATTTTCAGAGATACATTTTCCGATTTGAATCAACGTCTCATCTTTTAAAGCATCTAACATATGCATTCTTTGATCTGTTGCTTGTTCTTTCGATTTAGAAATTTCGTATTGACTTACATCGTAACACCAAAGTTTTATACTAGGATATCTCTGTTTTATTTTATCAGCAATCAATAGTCCTTCTGGATCCATGTCTCCACTATAATAAATCTCTATATTCGAATTCACCAATATATCTAATAGAAGATAGGCTGAATAATTTAATTGTCCATTCGTGCATACTAAGCCAATTTTTTTGATTTTTTCTTTCTTTATTTTTTTCAATAAAGCCTGAAATACAGATGGATTTTCTACAATATATGCTCTATCACAACATGTAATAAAATGAATATGTAATAAGTTATCCATATTCACATTTAGAGCTTCATATGAATCATAGAATCCTGCCCAACCTAAATGTGGTTGATTATTTTCGTTAAATGCTTGAAGTCTTGCGACACTACAATAATTACTAATACCATCTTGGTAGAGTCCTGCTCGATATAGAATTTCATTTTGTTCTAGATTTGTTTTAGGAAAATCAACTTTTAAAAAATAAACAATTCCATGCATCATCAAATAATATGCAAAGGTATTTTTATCAAAAGCATGTGGATTTTTTGTATGGTAGCTCGCAAAAATAGATATATTTTCTTTCTTGTTTTCCCACATTGGCAAATGATTTAAAGCTTTCATCACTACACATACCGTATTTATGCATTTTTGTTCATTTTCTTTTGAAGCTTGAACAATACGAATATAAACAGAATCACGGTTTGTATATGTATTATAAATCCACTGTTGACTTTTGCCTTCCTGTTTAAAAAAATGTTTAAATATATTTTGAACTCGTAGCTGTTCTTGTTCTTGTCGATGTTTATTTGTCAAAACATCTTCATTGAAGTACATTTTTAACACTTCGTTAAAATCACAATTCTCATATTTAGTATTCAATATTGCCTTTTGTAGTTGGCGAAAAGTAATATGCACACAATCAACACCATAATAATCTTTTCCCATTAAACCACTAATACATTCGCGATTTGAGTCATCTAATACTAAATCAATACTTCCTTTGCAAGTGCCATATTTTTCATATTGTTTTTTCCATAGTTGCATAAATTCTGAAAATTCATTATCAGATAAGTATTGGCAAAATTCTTCATTCATCATGCATCAACCAACCTTTTAACATGGCCATCCCATTCATATCGTATTGTAGTTACATATTTTGCATCATTTTGACGATATAGTTCATAAATTGCTAGGGCATCTACATTTGGATAATCGCCCCATAAAACTTGGGAATTCATAATATAATCAAAACCAAATTTTTTGATTAACCCAAACATGGAATCAATGTTTTTAGAATCAACACCCGCAAATGCTTCATCCAATGCAATAATCAAAGGTGCATCTTCACTCGCATAGGCAAATTTTGCCGCTACAGCCGAGAACAAAGGAACATACATAGCCATAGCCTTTTCGCCACCACTAAATACATAAAAGCGATTGTTCGTCAATTCTTTACGTTTTTCATTTCCAATTTCATACATGATTGTAAAATCAAACCACGAACGATAATCTAATAGATTTTTCATTGCTTGATGAAAACTCAAATTTGAGTTTGGATCTTCTGCATTTCTTCTAGCACACTTGATTTTCGAACGGAAATGATTGGATAGTGCTTGAAAATCCGATTCTTTTAACAATTGTAAATCTTTTTCTAATATACGAACTAAAGATTCTGAACTTAGTTCATCTTCATTTTCTGCTTTTTTTGATTTCCATTGTAATCCAAGTTTTAAAGTACTACTTGTATTCATTTCTTTCATATACTTGTTCATTGTTTCAATCCATCGTTTACTGCTTCGAATATGAATACGTATTTTACTTGAAATTGTATTCACTAATACATCTTCAATTAAATGTCGGTCTTGACTACTTACCAATTCAGATTGTTTTTCAATGTCTATCTCTAGCTGTTTTAACAACATTGTAAAATCAATTTGTTTTCCTTTATAACGAGCCTTGATGTCCAAGCGTGCCATTGTATCTTCTTGGTCATCAAACAATGTGATAAAATGAAGGTTATAATCTTGCAAGAAACCTCGATTCATAAAAAATACAGTTTGAAGATCGTTTCCTAAAGTATCTTTGTTTTTTAAATTTGGATATGAACTTACTACATGTTTATGAACGTATACTGGATTTTTTTCTTCAATTGAAACATACCCCAAATCCAATTCGGATTCATAATATTTTTTATAATTTTCCGTTTTTGTACTTTGCACTTCAATTAAAGAAGCATTTTCTAGAATATTCTTTTGACATTGTTCCTGAGTATTTTGCCATCTTCCATCTTCTTGATATAGATTTGAAATGATTTTTGGAATTTCATCCAAGCGATTCATAATTTTTTCCATTCGTTCTTTGATTTTTTCATATCCCATCTCATTCAATTGTGCTTCTTTTACTGAAATCAATTGTTGTAGTTTTTGAAGCTGAATTTCCAATTGTTTCTTCTCGTATCGAATAGAATCCAAATCCATTCTTAAATCTTCCAATTGCGATTCTAAAGATATAAACAAATCTATATTCACAATATATTTTTCATGTATAGATTCCATTTGAACAAGTTCATCTTTATATTCAATAAATAAATCTTTTCTTAATCTAAAAACATCCTCTGTGTTCGAGATTCCTAATTTCTCAGAAATATTTGTTATTTCTTTATTCATATTTTGAATACATATTTGATATTGATTTTTTTGTTCAATATATTTTTTTATTTGTTCAATGGAATGTTCTTGCTTTAAAAGCATACGATTTACATCTAATAAACTAGAATCTAAATCGGCTTTTTTAGGATATTCCGCATATTCTTTTTCCAAAACTTTTACTTTATCCTGTGCAATTTTCAAATTGCTTTCCAATTCTTGAATATCTTGCTTTTTTATATGTATCTCTTCTTGCAGTTTATCCAGTTGGCTTTTTCGATACGCTTCTCTAGAAGCCTTACCAATAAAAATGGATTGCCTTGTTTGACTAATAACGCTGCAAATATTTCCTATTTCTAAGCCATTGTCAAAGAATTTTACAGAACCTTCATTTAAGCCAAAGGCTTTACATAAAGAATTGTATTCAATTTTAGAATGTAAAATATAAACAGTCAAATTTTCTATTTTGTTATGTGTAAACAAGAAGGATTCTTTCATACCTTTTGGTAAATTTAAAACCTCTTTTTGATATATATCAGGAATAATTAAAGCCGTCATCAAACCACTGCTTAATAATTGTTCTTCAATATTATTTTTTTCATCTTGGCTTAAAGAATCATCAAAATCCAACAAAGTATACATAGGAATGAACGGGATATTTTTTTCCTCCAAGTAATGTCTTGCCTCTTCTTGTTCTTTGACAATATCTGGTTGAGGATCTTTTAAATCGTTCCAATATTCATATTGTTCTTGAATCTTTTTTAACTCATTCATGAATTGTTTTATTTCAATAGATAATCTTGAAACTGTTTCTGTTTGATTTTTTAAGTACCATACATAACGATTGTGAATATCCTGATCAATTTCATAATATCGTTCACTATTTCCATAATCAGATATAATCTCAAAAAAAATCTTCATTGTCGATGCATCCATTTTTAAAATTTGATTGGATTCATTCCAAGCTAAAAATTTTTCATGATATTCTTCTTTCAACAATCGAAATTGTTCTTGATATGCTTTTAGTTCTGTTTCAATTTGTTCTAATAAGCTTTGTTCTTTTGCATAATCATCTTGTACATGATTCAGTAATACTTTTTGATTATTCATTTTTTGAAACAATTCCAACCCTTGATTTAATACACTTAATTCTTTGTCTATTTTTGATTTTGTATAGTTAAAATCATAATCATGATTTAAATTGGTTAAAAATTCTTGTTTTAAAGATATATGCTCATCAAACTGCATATTTTCATTCAATTCATTCAATTGTTTGAAGCTTTTATGAATCTCATATTCTAAAGAATCATTATAATCTTTTTGTTTATCATATTTTAATTTACATGAAACATATGCATTATCTTTATTCGATTCTTGTTGTGTCTTATTCTTTAAAGCTTTTTCTTGTTGCATTAAATCTTCTTTATGGCGTTGTACATCACTAGCCAATTGAAGTAGGTCTTGTTTTGCCAAACCACTATATTCTTCTTTAAGCACAGTTTTTTCTACTGTTATATTGTCTACTTGTTTTTTGATTTCAAAAATCATTTTTTGTACTTGATTCTTTCTGTCATTTAACTCTTTTTGTTTCTTTGTTAATTCGTCCAATTTATTTTTTTGTTCTATATATTGTAAACTCTTCTTATCTAATAGAGCATAATTATATTGTTCATATACATTTTGAATCGATTTAGCTGCTTGTTGACTTTGTTTTAATACTTCTAAACGGTTTTGAACTTCGTCCATATTCGACAAGGCTTCTGTCAAAGGACGTAAATCTTCTTCACTTAAAGGTTGTAAAGATTCTGACAACAATTCATTGATTATTGTAGGCTTTAATGAATTGCTTAATTTTGGAGAGCGCAATTTAACCAACAAATTGATACTTTCTTTATAATCATCCAATGTTGGAAATTGAAATAAAGCTTGATTCACTCGAGCCATATATTCGCGTTGTGTTTCAATGAATTGATTTTGAATTTTATTTTTTAAACTTTGTTTCGATATTGCTAAATTATGCTCCATAAGCTGAATATCTTTACCAATGCGTTGATTGTCTTCAATCACAAAATACCAAGTTTCCATTGGCTTGTTTTTTCGTGCTCTCATTCCCATTCCAATCGTTTTAAAAATATTGGAATCTTCTCTTTTGAATTCTAAGTATAAATATGCAATTCTTTCATCTCGATTTGAATTTTCATCAATTAAATATGTTTCCATCTTTCGAGCTTTAGTACCAAAAGCATCCAAACGTTCACTGTTCTTATTTCCATCTAATAAGATTGGAATAAAACTTTGCATAGTAACCGATTTTCCACTTCCATTACTTCCTCTTAATAGAATATGACCATTTTTAAAATAAAATTCTTCATTCGTATAATACCAAAAATCAATCAAGCCCATACGATACATATGCCATTTACTTGTTAACATTTTTTTTCACCTCAACATCAAATCCACCACCAATTTTTCCACAAATCGGATTGATTTTTATTCGATTCTCTTCTTCATCTAGAAATCCATAACTTTTCATTGTAGCTAGTACATTTTCACTTACTAAAGATTCTCCCATGTCTTGATATTTTTTAGGAAGAAACACTAAATTCTCTTTGATCCACTTACGTATCCATTTCAACAATAGTTCTTTTTCTATAAATGTGATTTCCTCATCATTTACATTTAACGTTCTATTTTTTATTTTCTTAGTAATTTGTTGCATACAAACCAAAACTAAATCCGATATTGTGTTTCGGCTTGGAAAAATAGTTCCTACATTACAATCTTCGTCAAGAACAATATAGCCGCTTGATGCATGTAAATGTAGATTGCATGGCATAATACTTTGAAAATCCTTTTCAATTTGACGATAATAATGTCGAATATACACAAAATCCTCATCATTTTTGTCTTTTCTGTAGATGCCTGGAGACAACAAAAAACGTCTATACACTCTTTGTCTTCTTACGACACCTCGATCTTCTTCCATAGAAAACCACTCTGATTTTTTTATATCTTCCAATGAATGAATATCCATTATATCGTGGGCAAAATTCCGAATGACATATCGAGAATATCCTGTGTTTTCATATAAAGCTTCCGTATCCTTGTTTTTGATAAAACCTTCTTCACTTCCATCATCAAGTTCAATTATGTGAATCGATAGACAATATTTTAATACACGTACCAATTGTCTTCGGGTATTAAAGTGTGTCCAATCAATCACTCCATCTTGAAATTGCATCTGAATATATTCTGTTAAGGAAGATAATACGAATTGTTCCTCGCGTTCTTTTGATTCCAAAAACAATAATACAAAACAAAACATTTGATATTCTTGAACGGATTGAAATTCTTGTATTCCCATCCATTCTTCAACATAGCCAGGTATTTTTTCTAATTTGATTAGATATGGAGTAACGATAATCATATAGCCGAATTTTTCTTGTACAAATTTACGAATCTCTTTTACTGAATCTCTCACCATGTTATATAAGTCTGGATCTTCTTTTCGTAGAATCCATTTGCGTTTTAATAATTCTTGTAATGCATCCATAAGTAGATTTACCCCTTAAAACAAATACGATAGCTAGGCATCACAAACATCCCGTCTTCGCATTTGACTTCTATTGTTTTTAAATTTGAATCATCAATATAGAACTCGCGACCATCATCTGTTTTTGAGGTTTTATTCGCATCATTTAATCCTTTAGATAACCACGATAATAGTATTTTTCTAGATTCACCATCTAATATATCTATTTTTTCAAAGTCAACAACTCCATCTCGAATGTAATTTTTTAATTTTTCGTTTTGTGCTTGTTTATGTTCTAATATTTCTAATCGTTGCTGTTCTCTTTCTAAATTGTAATCTTGGGCTGGTTGTCTTTTTGTTTTTACTGTAGCTACACGAGTTCTGGGTTCTAGTGCATAGTACGTTATTTCTTCTTCATATACCCCACTATCAATAGAATCTGTGTTTCGATTATAAATAGCTTGCATATGTAGTGGTTTATCCACACCAAAAAACAAGGCACTCATTTTATGAGCTTGGCTTAAATCTTGGCATTTCCCAAATAAATCTGAAATATGTTTGTATTCTTCTGCTCGATTGGCACCTTGATTTTGTAGTTCTCCAATCTGTTGGGCATAGCGTGTGATTTTACGAATGATTTCATTCGTTATATCGGACATACGATTTACTTCGCTAATTCCATTTTTACCTACAAACCAGCTATATATGCTGTCCCATCTTGCCATAAAATTGTCGTATACATCTTGTTTTTGAATTTTATCATCTATTCTTGGAATAGACATTTCATAATTCACAGTCTTTTCAATCAAAACAACAATGTTTTCAAATGGTATATTTTGAATATAATCCTCTAAAATCATGGCGTGTTCTTGTAAGCCTTTGACAAAATTTCTTAGATAAGAAATAATTTTTTCTTTAAATAATAAGAATGACTCTGTTTTCATCATTTCTTCTGCTTTTGCGTTATTTAAAGTTCGAATATAGTCTTGGTAATTTTGGTTTAAACGAATAAAATTTGCATTTAAATCTTTCCACCACGTATGAATTTCTTCCATACTTGCATCTTGTAAAGCTTCAATACACATAATTTGATATTGAATTCTTTCAAGTAACGTTGGTTCAAGAGAAGCACCTTCAACTTGCAAATTTTCTAGTTTTAAAGTCATACGTTCAATTTCAATCGTATACTCAGATAATTGATAACGATATTTTCTATTTTTAAACTCCTCAATTGACGTTACTTTCGATGTATCTTGGATCGCAATTAAATTTTTCCATTCCGTTAATGAAGATAAATCCGATTGACATTGGTCTAGTGTATAATCAGGAAAAATGCCAGTTTGAATCATAGCCTCAAACACATCTTCTTTATATAGCCAGTACTGAATTTTCTCATATTGTTCATAAAAAAATCGAATAATTACTCTGTATCGATCTACATTTTCAGCTCGCAAATAATTTACTTCTGTAATTGGTTTTGTTAGTTTTTCATTGATTTTCATATTTAAATTTTACTATACTTTCAAGCAAACAAAAAGGAATCAAGTGATTTTATCACTCAATTCCTAATTTTTTTCCATTTGGTTAAACACTTGTAAAGCTAAACAGCCTAGTCCTGTATGGATTCCAACTGCACTTACCAAATCGATAACTTTGACTTTAGCACCTTCAATTTGACTTTCAATCTTTTGAGCATACTCTTTTGCAGCATCTAATGCATCAACGTGCGCAACAATAAATGTATAATTAGAATCTACATTCAATTCTTTTAAATGTTTAATAACACGATCTTGAGCACGTTTCATTGTACGAACTTTATCTAATACATCTACTTTTCCATTCGTACTTTTACAAATGTGTAAAACAGGTTTGATTTTCAATAAACCACCTAGTGCCGCAGCCATTGGTGTCAATCGCCCTCCACGTTTCATATGATCTAAATCATCACACAACAACACAGTTTCACAACTATCCGCAATGCTTTGTAGTTTTTTAATAATTTCATCAATTGGAATGTTTGCTTCATACATCTTTTTAGCTGTCTCAATCATACATCCTTGTTCAACGGCAGTACAATAACAGTCAACGCCTACAAATTTCATTTCCAATTGATTGGCAATCATTTCCATTGAATCTAATGTTCCAGATAAACCTCGACAAATAGGAACCGCAAAAATTGTGTCATATCCCACACTTTTTAATTCTTCAAAACAATCTTGAATCTTTCCTAAACTTGGTAAAGATGTTTTCAAAACTTTCTTCTCATGTAATTTTTGAATCACTTCTGAATATGTAATTTCGGTATACTCATCTTTTGATTCACCATCACAAGTAATTTGTAGAGGTAAACAATAAATTCCTTTTTCTTTCCAATAGTCTGGATGCTGGCCAGTTCCGGTATCCGTTACAAATGCAATTTTCATGTCTAGGCCCCCTTTACTTTTTTCACAAATTGAATTCCTACAGCACCTAATCCTGTATGAACGGCAATAACGGCATACATTGGATCTGTATGGATTTGAATATCTTCTCCAAACACGTCATGCAGTTCATCAATCGCAATTTGTGTACCCTCTTGATTTCCTCCATTTAATACATAAAATTCATAATCTTGTGCATTCGCATCTTTTGAAATTACTTTAATCGCCTTTTTGATAGCTTTTGACATCGTTCTTACTTTATCAAAAACATCTACCTTCCCTTCCGTATTTTTAGATACTTCCAAGATTGGTTTAATTTTTAACATACCCGCAAGCTTAGCTGCCATTGGAGTTAATCTTCCTCCTTTAGCTAAATGATCCAAATCTTCGGGAATCAAGAATCCTCTTGAATGTTCAACACTTTCTTTTAAACGTGAAATAATTTCCTCTGGGTGTATTTCTTGTTCAACTAATTTTTGTGCAGATAACACCAAATATTTTTCCACACCTAGAGTTGTATATATATCTAATGTATGGATTTTAATTCCATGCCATTTTCCTGATGCTTGAATTGCCTGATTTGTTCCTGATAAACCATTCGATAATGTGATTAGAACAACATCTGTAATTCCATCATTTTTATAGGATTCTAATAAAGCTTCAATATCACCTAAAGGTGGCATACTTGTTTGAGGCATATATCCTCTTTCTAAGAATGAACTTAGTTCTTCAACCGTTAAATCCACCCCATCTAAATATGTTTTGTCTTCTATCTGAACCTGTAAAGGTAAAAAATCAATTCCTAAATCATTTGCTTCTTGTTTTGTTAATCCACAACCACTTTCTGTCAATACTCGAATCTTCATTAAAACCCTCCTTTTATAAAATCATCCTAATCCTAACACGAAATATTAATTTTCTCAAATGTCTGATATAATTAGATTGAGGTGATTTATATGAGCGCTTTCATTTCTTTTGAAAATGTTAAAAAGACTTATCATATGGGAGAAATCGATATACATGCATTGGATGATGTAAGTTTTGAAATTGAACAAGGTGAGTTTGTGATTATTGCTGGCGCTAGTGGTGCAGGTAAGAGTACCATTCTAAATTTACTTGGAGGAATGGATACTGTCAGCGAGGGAAAAATCATCGTCGATGGAAGAGAAATTAGTTCTTATAAAGAAAAAGATATGACACTGTATCGAAGATATGATGTTGGATTTGTTTTTCAATTTTATAATCTTGTTCAAAACTTAACACTTCGAGAAAATGTCGAGCTTGCGACACAGATTTGTAAGAAACCACTTGATATTGATGAAACTATAGAACTTGTTGGGTTAAAAGATAGAACTTACAATTTTCCAAGTCAACTTTCTGGTGGTGAACAACAACGTGTTGCGATTGCGAGAGCATTGGCTAAGAATCCAAAACTTCTACTTTGTGATGAGCCAACTGGTGCTTTAGATTATCAGACTGGTAAACAAGTCCTAAAAGTTTTACAGGATACATGTAAAACACAAAATAAAACAGTTATAGTGATTACCCACAACTTAGCATTAACACCAATGGGAGATAAGGTCATTAAGGTTCGTAGTGGAAAAATCGAAAGTATTACATATAATGAACATCCAATGGATGTCAATGATATAGAGTATTAATATGCCTGTTACTTATTTAAAGGATATTTTCCGAGAAATTAAAATCTCCCTAGGCCGTTTTCTCTCTATCCTTTGTATCGTGGCGATTGGCGTTGCTTTTTTTGCAGGTATTAAAGCCAGTGCTCCAGATATGAAAAATAGTGCTGATACATATTTTGATAAACATAATGTTCAAGATATTCAAGTCTATTCTACAATCGGTCTAACAAAAAAGGATGTAGCTGCTATCAAGAGAATTAAGGGTGTTAAATCTGTACAACCAAACTTTTCAATGGATACATTATCTCAAATTGATTCCACACAAATGGTTATAAAAGTAATTTCTTATGGAATTGATCAAAAGATGAATAAGATACGTGTGGTTGAAGGACGAATGCCTGAAAGAGAAAATGAATGTTTGATTGAAGCTAGTTCTGCAACAAATAAGTTGTATGGAACTTTCCACATTGGAGATACTATCAAACTACAAAGTGGTACAGATGAAGCTTTATCTAAATCGTTAAAACACACAAAATATAAAATTGTAGGCACTTGTTACAATCCAAATTACTTATCTTATGAAAAAGGTTCAAGTAATATTGGTTCTGGAACTGTAAACTCATTTATATATATTCAAAATACAAATGTTTTAAAGGATTATTATACAGAAGTAGATGTATGTGTAAAAGGTGCTAAAGATTTGGATTGTTATAGTGATGAATATTTTGATGTGGTTGATCCAGTATTAAAGAAAATCAAAAAGATTTCAAACAAACAAATCGATGCGCATATTCAATCTTATCAATCTGAACTGGATGAAAAAAAACAGGAAGTCAATGATAAATTTAATGATGCTGAGAATCAATTCAATGATGCTCAAAATAAGATTGATTCAGGTCTTGCTGAGATTCAAAGCAATGAATTAAAACTGCAAGATTCAAAAAATCAAATCAATCAGGGGTGGAATGAATATTATGCAAACATAAAAGTTTTAGATAATATTCCAACTCTACAAAACGCGATTGCTCAAATTGAAGAAAGTGAAAAAAAGCTGCCTGAATTATTGAATCAAAAAGAACAAGCTGAAAATGGTTTAAATCAAATCAATGCAGTAATCGATGATCTTTATGCTCAACGTAAAATGATACAAGATTCTATTGATTTGATCGATATGGCAATTGAAAAGGCGCAAAATACTCCTAGTACAGATGAACAAACTGAAGCTTTGAAAATTAAACTCATTGAAAATCTTAAAAATACAAAAACATATCTTGAGGGTAAATTAGCAACAATCGATCAAACTATAGCTAAAAAAGCTGAGTTAGAAGCAATTATACCTCAAATTCAGGATGGAATTAATCAAATTCAAGCGGCTAGCAGTAAAAAAGCTGAATTACAATCTCAACTCAATCAATTGCTGAGTGCAAAAAATCAATTAAATAATGCATATTCATCATTGGTTGATGGACAAGCTCAATATGAGGATGGAGTATCAAAAATTGAAGATGCGAAAACCGAATTAAATAAAAGTATTGAGCAACTTACGTTATCAAAAGCGGAATTCAATATTCAAAAGCATGATGCTTTAAAAGAATTAAGTGATGCACAATTAGAAATTGATAAAATGGAAGGTAAGTGGATTGTATTAGATCGTGACTCTCATTATTCTTATCGTGATTATGGTGCTTGCGCAGATCGTATGGATGGTATTGCCAAAGTATTCCCTGTTTTCTTCTTTTTAGTAGCTGCTTTAGTTTGCATGACAACTATGACAAGAATGGTTGATGAACAAAGAAATGAAATGGGAACTTTAAAAGCTTTAGGTTATTCAAAACTGCAAATTGCTTCTAAGTATCTCATCTATGCATTGATT
Source organism: uncultured Solobacterium sp. (assembly GCA_900547815.1). Lineage (GTDB taxonomy): Bacteria > Bacillota_I > Bacilli_A > Erysipelotrichales > Erysipelotrichaceae > Holdemanella. The sequence continues at coordinate 4,179 of URHY01000032.1, read as the reverse complement.
GCTAGTATTTTAGGATCCATATTAGGTTGTTCTTTGGGAATGTATTTATTCCCAACCGTCATTTTCAACGCTTGGAACACATTATATAATATTGATCAAATTAAATTTTTATTTCAACCAGGACTTATATTATTAGCTAGTGGGTCTGTTACTGGTATTACTTTACTAGCAACACTTTATTCTATTTATAGTGAATTAATTGAAATGCCAAGTCAATTAATGAGGCCAAAGGCTGCAAAAGCAGGTAAAAAGATTCTTTTAGAAAGAATTTCATTTATATGGAAACGATTGTCTTTCTTACGAAAAGTAACGGCTAGAAATATTTTCCGTTATAAAAAAAGATTCTTTATGACCATCATCGGTATTGCAGGATGCTCTGCATTACTTGTAGCTGGCTTTGGTATTAACGATAGTATTTCGGATATTGTTAATCAACAATATAATGTCATTTATCATTATGATGCAACTGTGGCAGCTCAAACAAATGAAATCACTTCTCAAATACAATCTTTAAAGGGTGTTAAGGATGTTTATGAAGAAGATCATCTTGCAGTAACTACTAAAATAGAAAACAAAGATATTTCAACTACAGTTCATATTATTTCGAATGATAAGAAATTTAAAGATTTCTGTACTTTATTTAATGGTAAGAAAGAATTCGATCTTGATGATTCTTCTGTATTGATATCTCAAAAAATGGCTACTAAATTAAATAAAAAGGCTGGAGATACAATTAAATTTAAAGATGCAAACAATAAAGTCATTAAAGCTAAAATAAAAGGTGTATTTACAAATTATGTTGGTCACCATATATATGCAAGTGAAACTTTATACAAGAGTTGGAATACAAACGCAAAGACAACACGCACTTACTTAATCAAATCTAAAAAAACGACAAAGAAATTTGAACGTAACTTAGGTAATAAAATTATGAATGTTGATGGTGTACAAAGTGTAACTTTCTATTCATCTCTACAAAAAAACTTTAAAGATATGATCAAGAGTATTTCTTATATTGTAGTTGTTCTTGTTATTTCAGCTGCTTGTCTTGCCTTTGTAGTTTTATACAATCTAAGCAATGTTAATATTTCCGAAAGAAAACGTGAAATTGCGACAATTAAAGTACTTGGATTTACTAGAAAAGAAGTAGATGCGTATATCAATAGAGAAACAATTCTATTAACCATTTTAGGTTCATTGATTGGTTTAGGTATCGGTGTTGGATTACATCACTTGATAATGAACTTAGCCGAGATGGATGATATTATGTTTGGTAGAACAATCAATTCAATATCTTATGTGATTAGTTTTGTGATGACGATTGGTTTCAATGCAATCATCAATTTGTTCATGCATAGAAAATTGAACAAAATTCAAATGGTTGAATCATTAAAAGCTGTGGAATAAACCCACAGCTTTTTTTGCATTGAAAAAGCCCTCAAAATGAGGGCAATGTTAACTAGATTTGTGCAATACGCATCATATTTGTGTTACCTGATCCGATTGGATATCCAGCAACAACAATGATGTGATCTCCTGTTTTGAATCCAGCTTGTAATGCTAAGTTACGAGCTAAATCAATATCATTTTCTTTTGTATTTTGAATACTTGAAACAACTGGAGTTACACCATTAACCGGTAATAAACTACGTTGAGTTACTTCATCAAATGTAACAGCTAAAATAGGAGCGTATGGACGGAATTTAGCTAAACGACGAGCTGTATTTCCACTTTGCGTAAATGCAATAATGCATTTAATATCAATTGCCAATGCAGTATCAGCTACTGAAATACCAATTGCATCATTTAAAGTACGTTTACTTGATTTAACGTTAGCTTTTAAACGATCTTTATAAGGGATCATTGGTTCAATAGCGTTCGCAATCTTAGTCATTGTTTGAACACATTCAACTGGGTAATGACCTGCAGCTGATTCACCAGATAACATGATACAATCTGTTCCATCCATAATAGCGTTAGCTACGTCACTTGCTTCTGCACGTGTTGGACGAGGATTTTCCTGCATAGATTCTAACATGTGTGTTGCAGTAATTGCTGGTTTACCTACTTCATTGGCAATCGCAATCATACGTTTTTGATAAATAGGTACTAATTCTAAACTTACGTCTACACCTAAATCTCCACGTGCAACCATTACTCCATCTGCAACCTCTAAGATTTCACGGATGTTATCAAAACCTTCCTGGTTTTCAATTTTAGGGAAGATTTGAATCTTATCTTTATTTTCATCAATTAAGATTTGACGAATTGCTAAAACATCATCTTTACGACGTGTGAAACTTGCCGCGATATAGTCAACATCCATTTTACATCCAAAACGAATGTCTGATTCATCTTTTTCAGAAATAAATGGCATACTTAATTTAATACCTGGCAAGTTACATCCCTTACGGCTCTTTAAGAAATGTGGGTTATTTACTACGCCATGGATACGATCAGGAGTTACTTCTGTAAAAGTAACTTTCATTTTACCATCATCCATTAAAATGTAGTCACCAGCTTGTACGTCATTGAATACTTCTGGACAACGTAATGTGAATCTTTCGTGGTTTCCTAAAACTTCTTCTTTTACTAAATCAATTTCATCACCTTCGGCAAATTCACATCCACCATTTTCAAAATCACCTAAACGAATTTCAGGACCTTTAGTATCCAATAAAATTCCAATAGGCTTTCCTGTTTCCTTGCTTACTTCACGAATACGTTTAACACGTTCTGCATGTTCTTCATAGTCTCCATGAGAGAAATTCAAACGTGCAATGTTCATTCCAGCTTCAACAAGTTTTGTTAAAACTTCTTTGCTTTCACTAGCTGGACCAATAGTACAAATAATTTTTGTTTTTTTGCTCATTTTTTTATCCTTCCTTTTAATTTATCCTAAACCAAACGATCAAATAAGTTCATTAGTGGTTTACGAGATTCTTGTGGCATGCTTAATGCTTCTTCAATTGGATACGAAACAATTTTATTGTCTCTAATTGAGATACATTGCCCTCCGATGCCTTGCATTAATAAATCTACGGCTTTTTCACCCATTTGTGATGCTAATAAACGATCAAATGGGCATGGCGATCCTCCACGTTGAATATGGCCTAAAACAGTAGCTCTACCTGAAAAACCAGTATTCAAACTTACCTTCTTAGCAAATTGATCAACATCAGTGATTTTTTCACTAATAACGACAATCGCATGCTTTTTCTTTTTGATAATATCGATATCTCTTAGACGATCTAAAACATCTTGTTCATCAAATCCAGTATCGCTTGTTACTACAATTTCTGCACCACAAGCAATTCCAGACCATAATGCTAAGTCTCCACAACGATTTCCCATAACTTCAACAATAGAACAACGGTGATGTGAATTCGATGTATCTCTTAATTTATCGACACATTCAACAACAGTTTCTAATGCTGTTTGGAATCCAATTGTGTAATCAGTACAAGTAATATCGTTATCGATAGTACCAGGCAAGCCGATACAGTTAATTCCCATTTCAGTTAAAGATAATGCACCACGATATGAACCATCTCCACCGATAACGACAACGGCTTCGATGCCTCTTTTCTTTAATTGAGCAATTGCTTTTTTTCTGACTTCAATATCTTTGAACTCAGGTAAACGTGCTGATCCTAAAATAGTACCGCCTCTATTTACAATATCTCCAACAGTTTCACGAGTTAATGGTTCGATATATCCTTCTACCATCCCTTTATAACCATTGTAAATACCAAATACCTCTAAACCACTATTTAATCCAACGCGAGTTACCGCGCGTATTGCAGCATTCATTCCCGGCGAATCACCACCAGAAGTTAAAATACCAATTCTTTTAACCATAATATGTCCTCCATAGACTCATTATTAATCATCATAAATATACCACATAACGAATGTTAAAAAAAGGCAAAATTTGTCTGAAAACGCTTTTAGGTAAAAAAGATTTAGAGATTTAATAACTTTTGTGAATAATTTAACTTTTTGTTAACAATTATTAAAATCATGTATTATTAACATTATATATTTTTAATATTTTAGCTATTAAAAAGCCAAGTCTAAATAGATAAAGACTTGGCTTTTAATTTTATCTAAAAAATTTATCTAAAAAAAAGGACCCGGCAGCTAGCTATCTTCGCAGGGGCAAGCCCAACTATTGTC
>URHY01000031.1 GCA_900547815.1 uncultured Solobacterium sp. | reverse complement strand
GAGTTTCCGATTTTGTTTATTTAAGCCATTTTATTTTTCATGCGTAACTACTGATCAAGTTGTTAAATATAGGTGAATCAGCACTCAATATGAGAATTGAATAGAATTTCAAAGCACGATTGTTTAATAGTATTGGATAATAGTGGCAATTCATTTGTATAGTAGTCATCAAATGTTTTTGTATCTAGCAACTCAGTAGATTCATCTATTTTTAAATTAAATTTTGTACACATGTTTCATTACCTCACTTACAGGTAAATTGTACAAGCCTATTTGACATTAATGATATCTATATCCCGTTTTATTAAATGTGACTTATAACAAAAAATACTTCAAGATTTTTATCCTAAAGTATCTTTTTTTTTAATTTATTAGAAGTTTGTTTATAAATTCGATATGCAATAACTAATATCCATAAAAACAGATAATTCAGTAATGGAAATGTCAGTATATAAATATTTACCATGAAAGATGATATGATTATAATCATTATAAATGATATTATTTGAACCCCTTCTATTAAATAAATTAATTTATTATCTTCTTTCTGAATATCTTTCATATAAACTAATATCGATATAAATAATATCAATGCCTCTAACAGTCTAAATAAGCAAATATATAAATAATCATAGTTATATTGAGAGGCAGCCATCTTTAAATAATCGTTATAAACATTAAATAGAATACTTATTCCTATTAAGCTTCCAAATGGAATTAATAGAATTAATGATATTTTTTTCATAAAAACACCTTCTTTCTATTTGAATATTATTCTTTTTGATTAAATTTATATTTTCCCATGGTCATCACATCTCCTGAATTATTGTTTCTATATTAATATTTTAACTTTTAAATAGATGGAATATAAGATTATATAAATGTTATATTTTTGATATAATATAAAAGTAAGCTACTAAATAAAAGACACACAATTGTGTGCCTTTTATTATTGTCTAAACAACCTTGAAAAAAATCCTTTATTTTGTTCTTCAGAAACTTCTACTTTATGTTCCAGTAACTGTATTTTCTTTTCTGCCATGGTATGAAGTTGTTGTGCTTGATCCGCTAACTTCTGTGTGTTTTCAATTTATTTATCTTTTTCAGCAAATTGAATATCCTTTTCTTTTAATTGCTCTTTACTAATAAATATTTTTAAATAAGTTTCTTCTCTTTCAGGTCTTTTAAGATAAGACTTGTAATATAGGATGTAACATTTCGTGCCTCAGATTTGGCAGTTTCCTTTACTTTTTTTTTCAAAAAGCTGACAGAAAGGAGTTTAAGATACCAGATTATGTTATAATTTCGACTGGAGGTTGGCTTTATGAATTCAGACCTTCAAAGAGAACGCTTTTGTAATGCTTGGTTATTGTTTTATCTTTATGTACTCAGAATTTTTAACATTAGTAGTTTTGCTACTAATTATTCGAGAACTAAAGAAGTAACATAACCAAGACAAAACATTGCAAAAGTGAAAAAAAGAGAGGACGGGAATCCTCTCTTTTCTCATGTTCAGTTATTGAACATCTTTATGTACTACTTAGATTATATCATACTTTTTAGCGAATGCAATGCTCATGATTAGGTGAAATATTATTGGTTCCATGTATATTCGATTCGTGCTTTAAATATAGTTTTTTTTCTTGTCATATTCTTTAATTGAAACTCTAAAATTATAAATTGTTTCAGTGAATATGATACTGATTTATAATTTGAAAAAAGTACGGTTGAAAATATACAAACTTAGTGTATTTGATAGAATTATTTACTTACTAAGTTATTTTACACGCGAAAAATAACATATGAAACGTTTGGATGAAAACAATTACATATATGCTACCATGAAAAAAGAGTGCTATTTATAATGATAAAATAAAACTTATATCATTTTATTAATAATCACAACAGTTATCACGTAAAAAAATAGATCATTCGATTAACAATAGTGTTGAAGTTAATGATGTCTATGCACCATTTCCAATTATTATAGTTAAACTGGCAACGATGCTAAATGGTTTTAACATAGGAAAGAATGTAGTTGAATATGTTATTTGTTAAGAATGTGTGGTAAAGTAATCTAAAACAGAAAGATAAGGATATTTAATGATTAATATTTTAATTTGTGATGATGAAATAAATGATGCCAACATTGTTAAAGCATGTATAGAGAATTTATTGGATTCAAAAAACATTGCTTACAATATAGAAATATGTTTGAATGCGACAGAGCTAATAGAGAAAAGTAAAAATGTTGATTTTCTCTTTTTGGATATGGAAATTAATGGAATTAGTGGAATAGATATGGGATTGAAGCTTAGAACGTTAAAAAATCAATGTCACATTATTATTACTTCGAATTATCAAAAATATTTATTGGATGGATATTCCATAAAGCCAGATCGGTATATACTAAAGCCTTATACGCAGGATCAATTTAATATGATTATGGAACCTGTATTCAATGAATATTTAAATGAAAATAGATATATTATGGATGAGAAGATTCCTGGAACAAAGATTTATATTAATGATATCTATTATTTGGAATACAGTAGAAAATACACCTACTTATATCTGCATAACAGGACGATTAAAACTCCTTATTCGTTAAGCTATTGGAAAAGCACTCTTTGCAACGAGACATTTGCACAATGCTATAAATCTATATTAGTAAATTTGAAAAAAATTAATTATGTAGATAAGCAAGATGTCATCTTACAAAATAATGTTAAACTTCCTGTTTCCAGATTCTACAAAAAAACTTTTGAAGAAGCTTGGATCAATGAAATGAGTAAATCTATATGACGTATTTTTTTCACACATGTTTATTGATGATCTTATATACAATTCTTTCCATACAAGATAAAATCAAGCCAAGCATAAAATCAATTGGCAAATTTATAATATTCACAATCATTATAGTGCTCTTTAATTATTTTATTTCAAACAGTCATTTATTATGGATGTTTGCCTTAATAAATATTGTTTTTTACGGATTGTTTATTCAGTTTATTTTTCATAAAAACTTAACTGATTCACTTTATCTGTCCATTTCATATTGGATATGCATTGAAATGGTGGATTTGATATTTCAATTTTGTAGAATCGATTATTTGAATTTGACAAGCAACTACTTGTTTATGTTTGTCCTAATTATAATTATGTATGTTCCCTATCTATATTTAGAGAAAGTTGAAAAAAAGATATGGATCTTTATATTGCCCATAACACTATGTTTTTTTATGATATATATTTTGGAGAATGAAGATCTTTTTGAACATATTTCAATGATTATACTAATTGGTTTGTTTATTTCAAACTTAATCTATTTATATTTTTTCTCATTTACCATCAAAAATATAGAGCTTCAAAATGAAAAAAACGAATTATATCGAAAATTGAAAATTGCTCAAAACAATTACAATAATACATTTGATTTTTTACACGCACTAATACATGATAGTCATTCTATAGATATGTATTTCAAGAACAAAGAATATGAAAAAGCAAAAAATGATTTTTATGTAATGAAGCAGGAAATAATTGAAAAGTTCAATGGCATTTACACCGGAAACACAGCTTTGAGCACCGCAATATGTAACATTGATCTTGGAAATGCAACCGTTCAACATTTCGTTCAATGTAATACAAAAGAGTTTAATGATTCGGATCTGACTATATTTTTCATAAACACATTGAATAATCTGATAGAGGATAATGAGCCTATCATATATGTATCCATAATAAACATAGGTTTAAATAAAGCAATTTCAATTAAAACAAGCCTAGCACATGACTTTTCAACTGTTGAAAGAGATAACCATAGATTCATAAAAAAATACAATTTAAAAGTAGACAAAGAAGAAAAAAAGATTACTTTCTTGCATCTTAATCCCAAATAACAACCACATGATACCGTGTGGTTGTTTTACTTTCTTTTCTAGGTTAAAGTGAAAACAAAAATAAGAAGGAAGAGGTAAAGTTTGAATATGCTTTGTTTCAAACATGTATCATTATGAAAACACTTAGTATTAAACACTTAAATAAGAACAAGATTTTAAGCGATATAAATCTAGACATAGAAGCAGGAGAAATAGTGGCGTTAGTAGGGCCGAATGGTTCTGGAAAATCAACATTAATGAAGTGTATAATGGGATTTTCAAATATAGATAGTGGCGAAATCTGGATTTTTGATTCTCTTAATAATAAGAAAGCATTAAAAAATGTAGCTTGCAGCATTGAATATCCACCGTTATATCCTGATCTAAGTGGATTGGATCATTTTAAATTGATTTCTCAATTAAATAATATCAATGAACAGCAGATGGATAGCTATATAGAGTTTTCTGGCTTAAAAGAAAGGCTTAAGAAAAAAACAAAGTATTATTCTGTAGGAATGAAACAGATGTTGATTTTATCTTTGGTTATAATGCAAAAGCCAAGACTGTTAATTCTAGATGAACCATTTAACGGGTTAGACTTACAAACCAAGAAAAGAGTCATAGATGAACTGGAAAACTTGAACAAGCAAGGGACAACAATACTATGGTCATCCCATGAAATCAATCAGTTAAGAGAGATGAGTGATAGATATGTCTTTATTAATTGTGGAAAAATCGTTGGGCATTTGAAAAATGAAAAAAAGTATAAAGCAGAGTATCACGAGGATCCTTTGGAACAATACTACTTTGAGGTATGTAAAAATGTTTAATTTTCTAAAATTTGAAATTAGAGGTTTCATGTCAAAAAAAGTACTCTGTAATATTGCACTATGTGCTTTGTTGCTGTTTTGTGGCTGTGTCAAAACGAACAAAGAATATTTGGAGTTAAAGAATGGAAGAATAGAAAATTTACAGATAATGAAAGTTGATGAACAGAATCATATCAACATATTGAAATACGATTTGAGTCAACAATATGATAAGGAAAAAGAAAAAGAATTGCAGTATTGGTATCTTCAAATTGTTTATACGGATGCATTGGAAAATGCCTATGTAACAAATGATGATCTAGAAATACTGAAAAAAAGAATTCAAAGAAACAAACATGTTTTATATGGGTTGAACAAAAATTATTTGAGTCCATTTGCAGATTCCTTTGTACCCAATAAGAAAAGTTTAAAATCTGATATTGCGATGGATGAATTTAATTTAAAAAACAACCAATTGGATGTGGTTGATCAACAAAAACCAACATTTTGTTTTTACTTAAAAAATATACAATGTAAATCCGTATTTACAGCTATTATTTTTCTGCTAATTCTTCTTATTAACGCAGACATATGGAGTAAGGAATTTTCAATTACAAAACCATATCAATACATATTTTCATATCCATTAAAACGAAAATGTATTTTATTAATACGAAATATGTTTTATTGCATAATCTCTTTGTTGTTGGTTGTATCTTTTACTGCTGTTCTTTGTTTTGTTGGATATATTCAATATGGTTATGGAGGACATTTATTTATCCTAACAAACGGTTCATTACTAAAAATCATGCACATCCTATTAAAAAGCTTTTTAATTTCTATGTTGAGTCTACTAATGTATATTCAATTTATACAGCTAGTATCTCTGGTTTTAAAAGATGAGATCATTACCTGGTTTGCCGTGATTGTAATATTATTGGTTTCTTGCTTTGTGATAACAGGTTGGAATCCTTTCTCATATATTCTTTCTTTTAATATTGATTTTTATTATGAAAAGACATTTATTTTATTTTTCATAAATCTACTTATACCTTTTATAAGTTGTGTCTTTATAGAAAATATGGATTTTGAATAGGAGATTCAATATGATTAAATATCAAGTAATCGCAATCTTAAAAATGAGAATCACTAAAATATTATTACTGTTATTGATTACGTTAAATCTGATATCTTTCATCAGTTTAAATAATCAGAAGACAGATTTTGAGAATGATGTAAATAACAAAGTTCAAGAAACGATTGCGTTAAAACAGAAATTTAAAAGTCTTAGAATTGTATACCAATATGAAGCAGATGAAGATTGGAATAATTTCTTTTCTTATTTGGATTGGAAAATAAATCGCTTAGAAAACTTAGCTGGCCAAGATTCTATCGACGCATATTATAAATGCTTATTAGAAATATCCAGTGTCGACATCGATTGTTATGCAAACGATAGAGTTGGGAATCTTCATTTTAAAAGTATTAAGCCAAAAAAATATAATCAAAAAAAGTATGAGTTTGATAGAAATACATTAAATACTGTTTTTGCCAAAGCAAACACATCGAGTTTTATACATCAACTCTATGTTAATGAAGTTTCTCATATGAAATTAATGTATCAAAGAGTATACAAAAATTCTTTTCTAGATAAATCCTCGTTATTAGGTTATTTGCTGAATAATCTGAAAGCAGATTCTATCCTATCTTTTTTGTTGCCGGTTTTGATCGTTATATTCACTATAACTGTTTTAAACGTATATCAAGACAATAATTTACATCAACTACTCACAATCCAATCTAGAAGAAGATATTTGTTTAATATAGTCATATCTGTATGTATTTGTTTAGGAATTATTTATTGTCTTTCATTTTTTGTGATTGGTATGACTCTTCTGCAAAATCATCAATTTACTAAGTTAGATACAAAAATATTGGTTGACCAGGTCAATATTTTCAGGTTTAACAGTTATGTTCATGGTGTAGAAAAAATGTATTATATGGGAAACGAATACTTTGCTTCTGCTGATACGCTGTTTACTATACCTGAATGCTTAAGTTTAATGCCAATATGGAAAGTCCTATCTCTTTTAGGAATCATGAATATAATAAAAACACTGTTTTATACTTCGGCTACAACATTAATATTCTTATACACGCGAAAAAAGAAGAATATCAAAATCATGTGTATAACTTTCTTTATTATTTCTTATTGTATTTCGCAATTTGGATTGTTGTTTCCATGTGTAAACCCATTGGCAATTGTTTCTTCATTTAGCCTTATTTGCGGAGGATATGAAATAACATGGTTGTATGGAATGATAGAGCTAACTCTTTATACAATGTTATTGTATTTGTTTATACGCAAAAGAATAAGAAAGGTTGATTTTTAAAATGATTAATATTATTAAATATTATTTTTCCAGTACAAAAGATATTAAACCTCTCGTAATATTTTATTGTTGTATTTCTGTTATAGTCTATATTATCCCAGCATTGTTTCCTCAGCTTGAAAGCTATTTAATTGATTCTATTACTCAGATATAGATGAATAAGCAAAGTTCTGAAAATAAAACGAGGGTTAGAAAAACAATGGATTTAGGGGGAAATAAAAATAATCGAAATCGATGAAAAAAAGCGGATAATTTACTATCCGTTTTTAATGTGTTTTGAAAATACTTTGTAGTTTTTTTGTAACTTTTATCTAAAAGAGAGTATGAATTCGCTTTTATTGATGATATTGAATATAACCATAATGTAGGAATATGCTTTAAATAAGGCATAAAAAAAGCACCTGGCAAATGCTAGGTGCAATCTTTGACAAATGGTGGTCTCAGTCGGAATCGAACCAACGACACAAGGATTTTCAGTCCTTTGCTCTACCAACTGAGCTATGAGACCACATGGTTGCGGGAGAAGGATTTGAACCAACGACCTCCGGGTTATGAGCCCGACGAGCTACCAGACTGCTCTATCCCGCGATGTGAATTAATTAAGATGGCGCAGAAGCTGGGATTCGAACCCAGGCGCCGCTCGCACGACCTACCGGTTTTCAAGACCGGACCCTTCAGCCACTTGGGTACTTCTGCATATGTATAATTGGTGGACCCTGTAGGACTCGAACCTACGACCCGCCGGTTATGAGCCGGATGCTCTGACCAACTGAGCTAAGGGTCCAAGTTAAACTCGTTGGTGGCTGGAGTGAGACTCGAACTCACGACCTTCCGGGTATGAACCGGATGCTCTAGCCAACTAAGCTACCCAGCCGAATTAAATAAAATAATGGTCGGGATGACAGGATTTGAACCTGCGACCCCTTGATCCCAAATCAAGTGCACTACCAAGCTGTGCTACATCCCGATATTTTTAGAAAAAAAATAAATGGCGCGCCCAGCAGGAATCGAACCCACAACCTTTTGATCCGTAGTCAAACGCTCTATCCAGTTGAGCTATGGGCGCATTTATTTCAACTGAGCTTTTGTGTCTCGCTCAGTGCCCATTAAATATACCATCACTTTAAAATGATTGCAAGCACTTTTTTTAAATTTTTTTAATTTTTTTTAAATTCGTGTTTTTCAACCTATATACGTAGTATAATTACCTATATATATAATTTTAAAAAAAAGGAGATTTAAATCATGAATAACATTGAATCAGTAAAAGGACACTTGATCGTATCTTGTCAGGCACTTCCAGATGAACCTTTACATTCATCATTTATTATGGGACGTATGGCTAGAGCTGCTAAATGGGGTGGCGCTAAAGGTATTCGTGCTAATACTGTAGAGGATATTAATGAAATTCAAAAAGAAGTTGATTTACCAGTTATTGGAATTATTAAACGAGTATATGGAGACTGCCCAGTATTCATTACACCTACAATGAAAGAAATCGATGAATTGATTGACGGAGCACATCCAGAAATCGTTGCCTTAGATGCAACTTGTCGTGTTCGTCCAGATGGAAGAACTTTAGATGAATTGTATGCGGATATTCGTGCTAAGTATCCAGAACAAAAATTAATGGCAGACTGCTCTACATTAGAAGAGTGTCTACATGCGGCCCAATTAGGCTTTGATTTTGTAGGAACAACATTAGTTGGATATACAGAAGAAAGTAAGGGCGATAAAGTTGAAACGAATGATTTTGAGTTAATGCGTAAATATTTAGAACAATCTAACGTACCAATGATTGCCGAAGGAAATATTGATACACCAGAAAAGGCACGCCGTGTATTAGAACTTGGATGCTTTAGTGTTGTAGTAGGATCTATTATTACTCGTCCTCAATTAATCACAAAACGATTTGTAGATTGCATTGAGGGATAAATATGTTAAAGAAGGAACAATTAGAAAAATTATTAGAACGTTGTATGGCTTCTTCTTGTGATTTTGCCGAAATCTTTGAAGAAGAAGGTACAACCGAATCTTTATCCATGTTGAATGGAAAATTAGAAGATACAAATGTATTGATTCGTGCTGGTATTGGAATTCGTCTATATAAAGGTGTGCAATCTGTATATGGATACACAAATGAAACAAGTGAAGAATCATTAAATGCTTTAGTGGATGATTTGCGTGGAGGTTTTGGCATAGAATCTAAATCTGTATCGATCTCTTTGGTTGAAGAAAAACATGAAAATCGTCATCCAATCAAGGAAAATCCTGTCAAAGCTTCATTAGAAACGAAAGTTGCCTTAATGGTACGTGCAAGTGATGCGGCAAAGGCATATTCAGATAAAATTCAAAAAGTATCTGTAGGGTTGGCAAGTGTATGCCAAAATGTACAGATTTCAAATAGTGAAGGAAGACTCGTACATGATACAAGAATTCGTTGTCGTATGTCTGTATCCTCTTTTGCCCAGGATGGTCAAAACTTGCAATCTGGCTATGAAGCACCAGGTGCAAGTAAAGGCTTAGAATTCTTTGAAGAAAGAACTCCAGAATCTATTGGAAAAGAAGCAAGCCGTATTGCCTTAGTATTATTAGAAGCGAAAGATTGTCCATCGGGAAAAATGCCAGTCATTATTGATAATGGCTTTGGCGGTGTTATTTTCCATGAAGCTTGTGGACATGCTCTAGAGGCAAGTTCAGTCAGTAAAAATCAGAGTGTATTCTGTAATAAATTAGGTCAAAAAGTCGCAAGTGATAAAGTTACGGCTATTGATGATGGCACAATTCCAAATGCGTGGGGCTCACAAAATGTAGACGATGAGGGAAATCCCCAACAAAAACGTGTATTAATTGAGAATGGTATTTTAAAGAGTTATATGGTCGATCGTTTGAATGGTCGAAGAATGGGACTGGAATCGACTTCAAGTTCACGCCGTCAGTCTTATAAATTTGAAACAACTTCGCGTATGACAAATACATATATTGCGGCTGGAAATGATGATTTTGACGAAATGTTTGAAGGAATCAAACGCGGATTGTATGCGAAGAAAATGGGTGGTGGAAGTGTAAATCCACAAACCGGAGAATTTAACTTTGCCGTATTAGAAGGTTATTTAATTGAAGATGGCAAGATTTCTTATCCAGTAAAAGGAGCTTCTTTGATTGGTAATGGTGCGGATATCCTATTTAATATTGATCGCGTTGGCAAAAACTTAGAGCGTGGACAAGGTATGTGTGGCTCTAGTTCGGGTTCAATTCCTACAGATGTAGGTCAGCCAGCCATTCGTGTTTCACAAATTACAGTAGGAGGTACGGCCAATGAATAAACAATTATGGATTGAAAAAGCACTTGGCCTAGGTATTCAGGAATTTGAAATCTATCAATCTACAACGGTTGAAAAAGAAATGACTTGGTTTCAAGGCCAAATGGACACTTTAGTATCCAGCAAAGTGACAGGTACAAGTATTCGTGGAATTGTAGATGGAAAAATGGCCAATATGGCATTGGAAGAAGTAAACGATGATCAATGCGAAATCATATTAAAATCATTGATTGAACAAGCACATATTATTTCAAATGAAGAAACCGATTCATTAAGAAAGCCTGAATCCATTGATTATGTAAAAGAAGATGTGACTTGGAATATGGCTAGTACAGAATGTGTGAAGGATATTCTTCAAAGCTTAGAAACTAAGATTCTAGCCTATGATCCACGTGTCATTCAAGTTGGATATTTAGGATATTCACAAGGCAGTGGAAGCCGCAGTATTGTGAATAGCTTAGGTATGGACGTGCAAGATGCTGATGAAATGCAATACATTGTTGCCAGTGTTGTCGTTAAAGAAAATGAAGAAATCAAGGATGCTAGTTTAGTTGAAGTTGTATATGACTTTGAAAAGTATGATTTAGATTCATTTGTTTCTCGTGTTTGCGACAAGGCTCTCAATAAATTAGGGGCAACACCAATTTCAAGCTGTACATGCCCAGTTATCTTTGAAAAGGATGCGATGACATCTTTATTTGCCGCCTTTACTGGTTTATTTAATGGGGAATTAATGTATAAGGGAATTTCACCTTTAAAAGATAAGTTTAACGAACAAATTTTCTCTGAACAAATCACAATTGTTGATGATCCAAAGAATACAGATTGTTTAAGTATTGCCAATTTTGATGATGAGGGTTGTCCAACTTCTTCAAAAACTTTGGTGGATCACGGAAAATATGTTATGATGCTTCATGACACAAGAAGTGCCAATCGAATGCATACAAATAGTACAGGAAATGGTTTTAAATCGGGCTATGCATCTAGCGTAAGTGTACAGCCAATGAATTGTTATATTGTACCTGGAAATGATAGTTTTGAGGATTTATGTACAAAAATTAAGGATGGCTTTGTCGTACAGAATTTAGCTGGACTTCATGCTGGACTTGATTTTGTTTCTACAAACTTCTCACTACAATGCTCAGGCTTCTGGGTAAAGGATGGTAAAAGAGATAAGAATGTTACCTTGGTTACCGTCGCAAATAATTTCTTAAATATGATGAAACACGTAATTAGTGTGGGTAACGATTTAGATTGGAGTTATCATCAGGTCGTAAGTCCAAGTATCGCTTTTGTTGAGTGCACAATTTCAGGGGAATAATTATGGTAAATGAATTTAAAAATGAAAAACTACAAGAAACATTAATTGTATTTAATAGAGAAAAAACAGATTCAGCATTTAGAAATTTGTTGGACGCGTTTATTTCGACTAATTTTCTAATTCCAGCACAATGGGATAAAAATCCTTCTCGCAATGAAAAGGGAGTCTTAGTCTTTGAACCAAATACACAATTCCAATTGTCTTTGATTCAAAATGATAAGGGAGATAGTTTCTTTCCAGTCTTCTCAAGTATGGATCAATTGAAAAAATGGGATCAAGATAGTGAAATACATTCCTTGGTTATGACTTATAATCAATATATGCCATTTGTGAAGATGGCATTAAACCAGATTCATGGCATTGTGATTGATCCATTTGGAGCGAATGTTTTATTAGACTGCAACTTATTGGTTGAACTTGATAAAAGTCGTGGTTCACAAGTGAGTGAAAATCCAATTCATAAAGGAGATAGTTTAAAGCTTCGTGATCCTATTTCAAGTGTAACAGAACTTCAAAGAGCTATCTGTGAATTTGGTGACTCTCACCCAGACATTCTTTCTATTTATTTGAAAGAAAGAATGGTCAAAGATCAGCCTAGCCATTGGTTTTTAGTTGTGGATATGATCAATGATGATAAGCAGACACTACAAGATCTAGGAAACTTCTGTACGCCTGCAAGTTATGGAAAAGGTTTTGAATTTATGTTTGGAAGTATGGAAATCGCCAAGAAAATTATGGCGGATACCATTCCAACATATGTAAAGGTTACAAAGTAATTAAGGTGCAATTCAGCACCTTTTTCTTATATAATAAAAGTATGAAATTACCTGAATATATATTAGAAATCATAAATACAATAAATGATATTGGATATGAAGCGTATGTGGTAGGAGGCTGCGTCCGAGATTATTTATTAAATCGTCCGATTCATGATTATGATATTTGTACAAGTGCTAAGCCCGAAGTGATATTGAACCTATTTGATCGAAGTGTGGGAACAGGACTCAAACATGGAACGGTAACAGTCTTATCGGATTCCCCAGTTGAAATCACAACCTTTCGCTTAGAGAGTGAATACAAGGATCATCGTCATCCAGATAGTGTGAAATATGTTTCTACAATTGAAGAAGATTTATCAAGACGCGATTTTACTGTGAATGCGATGGCCTATCATCCAAGTCGTGGCTTGATTGATCCGTATAAAGGACGATTTGATCTTAAAGCGAAAGTGATTCGATGTGTTGGAAGTCCGGATCGAAGATTTAATGAAGATGCTCTAAGAATGCTTCGTGCCTATCGTTTTTGTGCAAAACTTGGCTTTTCGATGGATGAAACAGTTAAAAAATCCATCGATACAAATGCATCTTTGATTCAATATGTATCGATAGAAAGAATTGTGCATGAATTAAAAGAAATCATGGAAACAAATCCACAAGTATTGGCGAGTATGACACTTCTTTTAAAACCTGTATTTAATGAGTTGGATTTGGCATTGAGGTGTAGTCAAAACTCAATCTATCACTATACCGATGTCTTGCATCATACTTTAGATGCGATGTGCTATTTAAAACCATATGATGAAACTTTGGCTTTTGCGCTATTATTCCACGATTTAGGCAAAGTACAAGTAAAAACAACGGATTCGAATGGAAAGGATCATTTTAAGCATCATGCGAAGGTAGGAAGTGAATTATCGAAAGAGCTTTGTCGACGTTTTAAACTTACAAATGAACAAAGAAAGTGGATTCCATTCTATGTCTTACATCATGATGATAAATTTACTTGTGATTTAGACTGTATTTATAAGTATCGCATTACATATCATTTGGATGAAGAACACTTGTTGAACTTACTTCAAATACGCTATTGTGATGCGATGGCCCATTCTGAATTGGGACAAAAATCAGCTAAAGACGTAGAACTTTTCTATGTGTATTACATCCAAAATAGAAATCGCTGTATGAGTATATCTCAACTTGCATTGAATGGAAAAGATATTATAGAAGCTACAAATTTAAGGGGAAAACAGATTCAAGAAGCTTTGAATATGTGTTTAAAATACGCTTTTTATCATCCGGAAAAGAATAGGAAAGAAGAATTATTGAATATTATAAAAAATGAGTTATGATCGTTCATAACTCATTTGTGCTAATGTCTTTTTAAAGTTTTTAATAAATAACGTTACTGTTGTGCTTACCGCAATAAAATCTGCGATAGGTTCTGCAACAAATACCGCAAAGATATGATTGGATAAGATGTTTGGTAAGATAAAAATCAATGGAATTAAGACAATGATCTTTCTAAAGATTGCTAAGAAAACTGAAATCTTAGCGTTTCCAAACGCAATGAAGGTTTGTTGGCAAGAAATCTGAAGTCCCATCAATAATACGCATGCCATATAGATACGAATGGCCCAACTTGCCATTGCCATTAAGTCTGGATCGTTAGTGAAAATAGAAATAAATACTTGAGGAAATAATTCCACTAGAATCCAGATGATACTTGCGTATGTGAAACAACATAGTGTTTGAAGTAAAAAGCCTTTTTTAACGCGCTGGCCATTTTTAGCACCAAAGTTATAACTGATGATGGGTTGTCCACCTTGCGTTAATCCTTGTATTGGCATCATCGCAAACTGCATAACGCTTGTTAGAATGGTCATACTTCCAATCGCAACGTCCCCACCAAATTTAGATAATTGCATATTGAAACATAAAGAAATCAAGCTTTCTGTTGACTGCATCACAAAGGGTGCGATACCTAAAGCTAAACTAGGAAATAATAGGCTTGGAACAATTTTAAAGTTTTCTTTTTTTAACTTAAGAACCGTTTGATTACCACTCAAGAAACGAATAACCCAGATTGCACTGATGGCTTGCGAAATAATGGTAGCTAGTGCAGCCCCTCTTACTCCCATATTGAATCCAAAGATAAAGATAGGGTCTAAAATAATGTTTAAGATAGCTCCAATTAAAACAGTCATCATACTTGTTTTTGAGAATCCTTGACAAGAAATGAAGGCATTCATTCCGAGTGTCATTTGAACAAAAATGGTTCCTAAGGCATAAATACCCATATATTGTTTGGCATAAACAATTGTTTTTGAACTTGCCTGGAATAATTGTAGTAATGGGATTTGAAAAACCAATAAACATACAGTTAGAGTTAATGAAATCACAATCAATGCGATAAAACAATTTCCCATGATTTTTTCTGCCGTTGGATTATCTTGTTTACCCATATAAATACTAGCTCTTGGTGCACCTCCCATACCGACTAAACACGCAAAGGCGGATACAATCATTATAATTGGAAGACAAACGCCTACGCCTGTTAGGGCAGTAGCTCCTACATTTTGAATGTGACCAATATACATGCGGTCAACTACATTATAGAGTAAGTTAACAATTTGACTTAAGATGGCAGGAACCGCCAACATAAAGAGTAACTTACCAACTTTTTCATGTCCTAAATCCACTTCGGACGCTGTTGTAAATTTCATTTTAGTTTGCTCCTTCTATTTTTTCATTCATTTTATTCATTGTATCAATTATGCATTGAATATTTTCTGTAGGAATATCGTTGAATAAAACTTGATTGATTTTATCAATCTCAATAGAGATTTTTTTTAATACAGGAATCGCTTCTTCTGTTAATTCAATATAAGAAATCCTTCTATTTTCTGAAACTTTCTTCATTGTGATCAATCCCTTTTGTTGCAAACTTGTTACGCTTCGAGAAACCAAAGCTTTTGAAACACCGAGTACAACACGAAGCTGTGTGCTTGTCGTAATGGATGTGTTGTTTTGTAGTAAAATCAGAATCGAAATTTCATTTGGGGAAAAAGTGTATTCTGAAAATCGATCTTTGATTTGTTTGCCGTAATATTCACGCAATCGATTGGATAAACGTAAAAATTCTTCAATTGTCAACATATGTCCTCCTAATGTTTACTTGTGAACGATTCAATTGTAAATAAATGGAAGTATTCTGTCAACGAATAGTAAAAAATATAATGAACTATAATTGACTACTCGAGTAAGATGATTATAATTTTAACTAATTGGGGGAGGGATATGCATGACGTTAAAAGAGTTAAAAATAGGACAGAGTGCATTGATTAAGGCTGTTGGAGGAACAGGTGCATTAAGACAACACTTTCTAGATATGGGAGTTATACCTGGTGCTGAGGTTACCGTTGTAAAGTTTGCGCCTATGGGCGATCCAATGGAACTACAGATTCATGGTTATGAATTGTCGCTTCGTTTGGATGAAGCTGAAAAAATATTAGTTGAATTAATTGATGAGAGAACAAGAAAACATGGAAGTGCAGAAAATATAAATAACACGGTTCACCCTGGACTTGGTGAAGATGGTAAATATCATGTAAAGGCAGATGAAAATCCTTTACCAGAAGGTACATGTTTGACATATGCCTTGGTAGGAAATCAAAACTGTGGGAAGACCACATTGTTTAACCAACTCACTGGATCAAATCAACATGTTGGAAACTTTCCTGGTGTAACAGTGGATCGAAAGGATGGTTCAATTAAAGGCTATCCAAATACAATGGTGACCGATTTACCGGGTATTTATTCGATGTCACCTTATACAAGTGAAGAAATCGTATCACGTAATTTTGTGTTAAACGATAAGCCTAAGGCTATTATCAATATAGTAGATGCCACAAATATTGAGCGAAATCTATATTTGACTATGCAATTATTAGAGATGAATATTCCGATAGTTGTTGCGTTAAATATGATGGATGAGGTTGCCAATAATCAAGGTTCGATTGATATCAATGGTATGGAGGCTATGCTTGGAGTACCAGTTGTACCTATTTCTGCAGCTAAAAACCAAGGTGTGGATGAATTGATTGAACATGCGATTCATATTGCAAAGTATCAGGAAAGACCCGGTCGTTTAGATTTTTGTGGAGAGGATGATTTTGGAGGAGCCGTTCACCGTTGTATTCACTCTATTTGCCACTTAATTGAAGATCATGCCAAAAAGGCAGATATTCCATTGCGTTTTGCGGCTAGTAAAATTATTGAAGGCGATAATTTGATTCTTGATCGTTTGGATTTAGATAAAAATGAAAAAGAAATGATTGAACACATTGTGCTTCAAATGGAAAAAGAGCGTGGACTCGATCATAGTGCAGCTATTGCCGATATGCGTTTTTCCTTTATTGAAAAGGTTTGTGAACAAACCGTAGTAAAGCCTAAAGAAAGTAAAGAGCGTGTTCGAAGTGAAAGAATTGACCGTATTTTAACCGGTAAATATACTGCAATTCCTATGTTTATTGGAATTATGTTACTTGTATTCTATCTAACATTTAATGTAGTTGGAGCATGGCTTCAAGGTTTATTAGAACTTGGTATTGATTGGATTACACAAGTAGTGGATGCATGGATGACAAGTGCTCACGTAAGCTATGCCGTACACAGTTTAGTGATTGATGGTATCTTTGCGGGTGTTGGTTCTGTATTATCTTTCTTACCAATCATTGTGACACTATTCTTCTTTTTATCTATGATGGAAGATAGTGGATATATTGCGCGTGTAGCCTTCTTTATGGATAAAATATTAAGAAAAATTGGATTATCAGGAAGAAGTATCGTTCCTTTATTGATTGGATTTGGATGTACGGTACCAGCCGTTATGTCAACACGTACTTTGCCTAGTGAAAGAGATCGTAAGATGACGATTTTGTTGACGCCATTTATGTCTTGTACCGCAAAATTACCTATTTATGCTTTCTTTGTGAATGCATTCTTTCCAAAACAAGGTGGTTTAGTTATGACAGGACTTTATGTTTTGGGCATTGCCGTAGGTATATTGATTGCGTTCTTATTTAAAAGTACTTTATTTAAAGGGGAAGCTGTTCCATTTGTGATGGAACTTCCAAATTATCGTTTGCCCGGATTAAAAAATGTAAGTCAATTGCTGTGGGAAAAGGCAAAGGATTTCTTACAAAAAGCTTTTACCGTTATTTTTGTGGCCACTGTACTTGTATGGTTCCTACAAAGCTTTAATTTACAATTTGACATGGTCAAAGATTCAAGCCAAAGTATTTTGGCGATGGTAGCCGGTTGGATTGCCCCTGTATTTGCGCCATTAGGACTTCAAGATTGGCGTATTGTGACGTCCTTAATCAGTGGATTTATGGCTAAGGAAAGTGTTGTTTCTACACTACAAGTATTATTTGTAGGTGGTGTACATAGTGCATTAACGACATTATCCGCTGCTTCTTTACTTGTATTCTGCTTGATTTATTCACCATGTGTTGCGGCTATCGCATCTATTAAACGAGAACTCGGTGCAAGATGGGCAATTGGTGTAGTTGCATGGCAATGTGTACTTGCGTGGATTTTAGCCTTTATTGTTCATGTGATTGGTTCTGTATTATAAGTAGCTTTAATGCTACTTTTTTTTTGAAAAATGGTTTATAATTTTTTCATATCTAAGGGAGGGTGTTTACTTATGTATAAGTTAATTGCGTGTGATTTAGATGAAACTTTGATTAAACCCGATCGAACAATTGATTCTAGAGATATTGAAGCTATTAAGAAGTTGAAAGATTTAGGTGTTAAATTTGTACTGGCAACAGGAAGAGGTTATAACACAGTTCAGGGTACATTAAAGGAATTGGATCTTTTTGATGAAGCCAATCAATATGTGATTTCATATAATGGGGGTGCTATCACTGAAAATAAGGATAATCGACTTTTACATTTTGAAGGTATTTCTTTTGAAAAAGCTCAAGAATTGTATAAGCGTGGATTGAAATATGATGTAGTCATTCATGTATATACTAAAGATGCAGTGTATGCATATAACTTAACGGAAGATGAAAAAAGATATGTGCAGAATCGTCAGGAAATGATTGAGGTGTTTGATCAGAATCTTGATTTTTTAAAGGGACAGAACATTGTAAAAGTATTATATACAAATACAGATTTTGAGTATCTTCAAAGCATTGATCGTGATCTAAAGGATATTACATTTGATATGGATGTTTCATATTCAAGTAATCGTTATATTGAATTTAATCATCAGGGTGTAAATAAGGGAGCTGGACTTAAAAAATTAGCCGATCTATTACATATTGATATTCAGGATACAATTGCGATTGGGGATAACTATAACGATTTATCTATGATCAAAGATGCTGGTTTAGGTGTTGGAGTACAAAATGCTGCACCTGGTATTAAACCAGATTGCGACTATATCACAACGGCTACTTGTGAAGAAGGTGCTGTTTGTGAAGTCATTGAAAAATTTGTATTAAAAGGAGAGTAAAATGAAGAAACTTATTCAATTATATGTTTCTTGGTTTAAGATGGGTCTATTTACTTTTGGTGGTGGATATGCCATGTTGCCAATGATTCAAAAGGAAGTTATTGAAAAGTATCATTGGGCTACAGAAGATGAAGTGATGGACTATTATGCGATTGGTCAATGTACACCTGGCGTTATTGCGGTCAATACATCGACTTTCATTGGATACTATCAAGCCGGTATTCCAGGAGCGATTGCCGCTACTTTAGGTGTAGTTACTCCATCTATTATCATTATTAGTATAATTGCAGGTTTGATCACAAACTTTTCAAGTTTAGCTATCGTGCAACATGCTCTAAATGGTATTCGTGTAGCTGTATGTATGTTGATGATCAATGCCGTATTAAAACTAGGTAAGGGGAATATTAAAAATAAGATTGGTTTCTTGATTTTTGCGGTGGCCCTTATTTTTGCGATGTTTACTAAAGTATCTACTGTACTACTTGTGATTGGTGCTGGTATTGCGGGTGTTGTCTTTTCTAGAATAGGGTGGTTAAAGAAAAATGACTAAATTATTACTCATGTTTTTAGAATTTTTCAAGACTGGACTATTTGCGGTAGGAGGAGGTCTTGCGACTATTCCTTTCTTAAGAGAGATTGGCGTTCGTTATGGCTGGTATACCATGAGTGATTTGTCTACAATGATTGCCGTAAGTGAATCTACACCAGGTCCAATGGGTGTAAACATGGCTAGTTATGTAGGTTTTAGTCAATATGGTGTATTGGGTTCGATTGTGGTAACACTCGGTCTGGTTTTACCAAGTTTGATTATTATCTGTATCATTGCGAATTTCTTAGAGAAATTTAAAGAGGCAAAACTGGTTCAACAAATCTTTGCCGGATTAAAACCTGCTGTAGTTGCCTTTATTGCCGTAGCTACTATTGATATTTTAGTTACAACTTTATTTGGTGATTATACTTTCTCCACATTTCATTGGAAACAATTTATTTGTTTATTCGTATTACTAGCGTTTAGTAAGTATAAACCTAAATTACATCCAATCTGGTTTATTGTAGCTAGTGCGGTTGTAGGAATTGTATTTGCGTTTTAAGTCATAGGGAAACTTATGGCTTTTTTCTTTTAGGTAAAATAAAAAGCAATGTCCGGGCTTGACATTGCTTTAGGGAGAGGAAAATTATTAAGATAAAAGTGTATCTTGAGTTTATAGGGTTGAATAATTTTCCAAAGGGTTAATCATAAGATAAGGCATTTCTTATGACATTTAAAATATATATTTTTTTGGTACTTAACGCAATGAACACATATTTTGATTTGTACATTATTATGTGTGTAATCTTTTTGTAGTTTGTGTTAAGCTACTAAGTAGAAGGAGATGATTTTAATGTGTACCGCATTAAGCTTTAATCAGTTTTTTGGAAGGAATTTAGATTATGAAATTTCATATGGAGAACAAGTAGCTGTGGCTCCACGTAATTATGACTTTCATTTTAGACATTTAGATAAACATGAAAGTCACTACGCTTTGATTGGTATGGCTCACGTATTTGAAGAGTATCCATTATATTATGATGCCATGAATGAGAAGGGCTTGGGAATGGCTGGATTAAACTTTGTTGGGAATGCAAAGTTTTATGAAGTCAAAGAAGACAAGAACAATGTGGCTGCCTTTGAATTTATTCCTTGGATCTTATCACAATGTGCAAGTGTCAAAGAGGCAAAGTCCGTATTGAAAAATACAAATGTTTGTGCAACACCATTTAATGAACACTTTCCAGTAGCTGAATTACACTATATGATTAGTGATGAAAATGAAAGCATTGTCGTTGAGTGTATGGAAGATGGTATGCATGTATATGATAATCCTACGCATGTTTTGACAAACAATCCGCCATTTCCTATGCAGTTATTTCGCTTGAATGATTATATGTATTTATCAAATAAACAACCTGAAAATAATTTTGGCTTGGATTTAACTGCCTATTCACGTGGGTTTGGAGCTATGGGACTTCCTGGAGACTTATCGAGTGGATCTAGATTTGTGCGCGTTGCCTATACAAGAGCAAATGCGACTAGTGATAAGAATGATTTAAGTCAATATTTCCACATTATAGGTAGTGTCAAGCAACAAAAAGGTCTTTGTGAAGTAGAACCAGGTAAGTATGAATATACAATTTATACGTCTTGTTGCGACTTAAGAAATGGAATTTACTATTACACGACATACAATAATCATCAAATCAGTGGTGTAAATATGTTTAATGAAAATTTGGATAGTGAAGTACTTATTTCGTATCCAATACTTGAAGAAGAAATGATTCATATGCAGAATTAATTTCTTGATGACATGAACTTTTATTGGTTATATTTTGTTTAAAAGAGAAGAAAGAAAGCCTACTGGAAGTGGTTCCATGTAGGCTTTTCTAATAGTTCATAAGCTGCTTTTGCGTTTCTAACGTTTGTGTTAGAGAATTTATCAAATAATTTATAATTGTTGAGTCTTACCATTAATTTTTTATCGGTTCTAGGAAAATGAAGCGGGAATAATTTATCGAATCTTTCACTTTCACTGATGAGAATGGATGTAACTTCATTGCTTATGGATAAATAACTAAGAAGATCTTGGATGGCTTGAGAATCAAAGTAAACTAAAACTTCTACGTGAGCCTGATTTTCTTTTGTAGAATATATCGCAAATCCTTTTGGTTGTTTATCTTCATTGATTATTGTGACAATGGATTTTCCTAAATTTTGATGGTATTGAATAAGTTGATCGAATTCATCTTCACTTAATAGAACGCTGCCATCAAAATATTGCATAAATTGGAAATATAATGGGTATAAATTCTTTGCTTTTTGTTTGATGTGGAATGGGTTTCCACTTTTACATAAAGGAGCACCAATCCAATATTCTTTTGTGTTCGAAATATGTTGAAAGCTTTTAGATTCGAATAACTTTGGCATATTTGTGTATGTGATTGTAAGTAAATCATTATATGTAGCTTGTGAAATAGCTGCATCTAATAAATTAGAAAATTGTTTTCTCTGTCTATAATCAGGTAAGGTTGCAGCTATACTAATCACAGATACACGCATTTGTTGGTCCAAAAACATCATATTTCTTTTTGTGACTTGAAGACAAGAAGTGATTTTATCATCTTGCCAGAAGCAGAACATGTGGTGT
This sequence comes from uncultured Solobacterium sp., assembly GCA_900547815.1. Classification (GTDB taxonomy): domain Bacteria; phylum Bacillota_I; class Bacilli_A; order Erysipelotrichales; family Erysipelotrichaceae; genus Holdemanella. The sequence continues at coordinate 1,173 of URHY01000031.1, read as the reverse complement.
GGATCATATTGATATTTCATCCAGACATCAATTTCTTTTTCATCCATATTAAATGCGGATTTGATTAGTAAGTCTTTGATTTGTGCATCATAACCCACACTGTTGTGACAAATCATTGTTCATCTCCATCATCTTCATGTTCCGTATATTCGACGTCTATAGCTCCATGTTTTGGAGTTGATTTTGGTTGTTCTTCTTGATTATTTTGAGCGCTGTTATAGGTGTGAAAATGTACATGTCTTCTTTGTGTGAATAGGGAAATAATCCAGAAGACAATGATGATTGGTAAAATAAATGGAAGCAGCCAACTTGCTAACGTCCAAAAAATAAAGATGACTACGAAAAATGCTATAAGGGTAAGAATACTATCCATAAATGTACCTCGCTTTTCTAAAGTATATCATATTCATTGTGCGTAAATTAAATCACACATTCTGTTTCTATATCTTGTATATATTGAATTTGTATCTTTCCGTTTGTAAGTTCCATTAAATCTTTAGAAATATCTTCTTGAACAAGGAAATGATAGACTACATCTTCTTCATATTGTTGTTCAATGACTTCAATATTTTGTGTTCTAAAGTAATGATCAACCTTTCCAATCAAATCATAAGAAAAATGAATTTGATATTCTTGAAGGGTTGTAACAGTTGTTAGTGTTGCCGCTTTTAAAGCTTCAGAAACACTTGAACTATAGGCTCTTACAAGGCCTCCAGTTCCAAGTTTGATTCCGCCAAAATAACGAACCACAACGGCTAGAATATCTTGCATATCATTATGCATTAAAACGTCTAACATGGGATGTCCAGCGGTTTGGCTTGGTTCACCATCGTCATTAGATCGCATAATGTTTCCAATGATCATAGCTGTACAATGATGATTGGCATTTGGATGTTCTTTTTTTATAGCTTTTAAAAAATCCTTTGCCTCTTGTTCATCTTGCGTTCTATGAAGATAGGTAATAAATTTGCTTTTTTTAATTTCTATTGTATTTATACAGTCATTTTGAATTCTTGGCATAGTTGTATTGTAACAAAAAATTGCTGTATTCTACAAGTTTAGTAACAAAGAAACCATTCTAGTGTTGGCGTCTAGAATGGTCTCTTTTTGTTTATTATTTTTTTTAGGAGAGAGATATGAATATTGGTTTATTTTCTATATTCATTGCCTTAT
>URHY01000030.1 GCA_900547815.1 uncultured Solobacterium sp. | reverse complement strand
TAAAATCCCTATGACTTTTAAAGGTTGATTTATCCCTATCTAGTTTTATATATTCACTTATTCAAAGTCAAAGACACGATCTATATCCTGTGGGAAGACTTGACGTAGATACAGAAGGCTTGTTACTCATCAGCAATGATGGAAAGTTAACCCATGAAGTATTATCTCCTAAAAAACATGTAGATAAAAAATACTATGTTGAATTTGATGGGACGCTACCAGAAAATGCCGTAGACTTCTTTAATCAACCTATGGAATTTGAAGAATTTACTTCAGCCCCTTCAAAACTAGAAATCTTAGATACAAACAAAGCGTATCTAACGATTCATGAAGGAAAATTCCACCAAGTCAAAAGAATGTTTGAAAAGGCAACCTGCACTGTTACCTATCTTCAACGTATTGAGTTTGGTCCTTTAAAACTCAATGATTTACCATTAGGTGAATTTAGAGCATTAACCCAAGAAGAATTAGATGCCTTAAAAGGCTAAGAAAACCTGAGAGATCATACACTCTCAGGTTTTTTCTTTAGGCACAAAACCGTCTTTTACTTTAAAATCTCACATAAGCCTTTAATACTTTCACTTCATCACAACCATAAGGCTTGATTGTATATTCTTTTATACTTGCAGGAATAATAAAGGTTTCTGCATAATGCACAATGAAAGGTTCAAAATCCCCTTCAATTAATGCACTCTTTCCATCCACTAAATTCAACATATTGACTGTTCTATGTGTTTGATGATATGAACTGTTTTTTATTGTATATCTTCTAGTTTCAATAAATTCTAGTTCATGTAAACCCGTATGTTCGATCTTACAATCATTTCCTTCTTCTTTTACTTCATACGTCGCATTGACCAAATTTTCTTTAACCCAATCTGTAGTACGATCCCATTGAATGACTTGTTTTCCATGTTCAATATGAATAGGTCGAGGAAGTCCATCTAAGCCCAGTCTTTGCCAGTCCCACAATTTAAATGTAAAGATATAAGGTGTTGCACTAATTTCAAGCACCATCGCATTCTTTCCTGAACAATGACAAGTTCCTGCAGGAATCAAGAAATGATCATGTTTCTTTGCCGGAAACTTATTGATATACTTATCGGCATCAAAAACAATTTCTCCTCTTTGTGCTGACTCTAAATCCGAAATCATTTCAGTTGGTTGAATTCCCTCTTTTAGGCCTAAATAAACAACGGCATCTTCTTTGGCATCCAAAATATAGTAACTTTCATCTTGTGTATAACTCATCCCAAAATTCTTTTTAATATATTCCGTTAATGGATGTACCTGCAAAGATAAGTTTTGTCCTTCCATCGTATCTAGAAAGTCAAAGCGAATCGGAAATTCTGCCCCAAAACGAGAATAGACTTGTTCTCCCAATAATTCTTTTGGTTGGTACAACACTAGATCCATAGCTGGAAGTTCTACAATAACTCCATCATAATCAAATAAAATACTGTTCTCTTCAGGAACTCCATCAAAACTCCATGCATAATTTGGCTGATTCACATCTAAGTTACAAACTTCCTTCATCCATTGACCACCCCATACGCCTGGATCAAAGTATGGTACTGTACGAAATGGTTGTTTTGATAATTGATGCAAACTTATCTTAAATGTATCACTTGAAATCATTTTTGGATCATTAGCAGCATTTGTATCCACCACATAATCAAAGCACTCAAAGTATTTTTCTTTGTGCTTATCCGCTATACGCCATTCAATAAAATAGCCACGCTTATATTTCTTTAAGATATCTTCATCATAATTATCTACATTATAATTTGCCATCCCTTTACGATAACGCAATTGAATTTGCCATCTAGCCATATCAAAGTAGACATACACATCGCCATGACTTACTAAACCAGCACCCACTCCATATACAATGACCGATTCTTTCTGTTCTTTAATTTTGTTTTGAGCTTCTTCTAGCTTTTCTTCATCTATAAAATCCACAAGATTACCATAATACATCTTGCCAAACACACGATCATCCGTAAGATTATATTTCATTTGTTCAGTCATGGTTTTGCCATCTTTAAAGATATCATGCATATTGATTTCTAAAGAAAAATTGAATCGTTTAATTAATTCATAGACTTCCTTTTCATCTACACCCAGATAATAATCAAAGACAACAACACTGTTATTATTCATTTTGCTCTTTAATTCATGATAGATTTCATCATACCCACAAAACGCTTTATGATTCTTTATTGTCGTTTTAGGAAAACAATCATATTCCGATTTAAAATTTAGATAACTCATTCTTCCTCCACCTTCAATTCACCATTTTTCTTAAACACTCTTACTGCAAAAGGATGATCCTCTACACGCTTATAATCATGACCCGCATGACTTGGCCACATACATTGCACTTTTAATTCCGTATTACCTGTATTCACAAGGCGATGTGCCAAATGCCCGTCAATATAGTGTACACTTCCACATTTTACTTTTTCTGCATGACAATGATAATCTTCATCCATCAACAAAAGAAGACCTTCACCACCCATGCCACAATAGATTTCATCACAATCTAAATTTTCATGGAAATGTCCACGCGTTACATTACATTCCCCATTCACGCATACTGGCTGCATCACAGTCAGTCCATAACACAATCCATCATGTTCATAGGAGTATACTTCATACATAATTTGATCATCTGAAACACTTGGATCCACACTTGAATAGAATGTTTTAGCATCCGAATACAATTTTGTACTCTTCTTAACATCCTCCCCTTCAATTACACCATTTAAATAATCATGAAATACTTTTGCGTCTTTAATTTCCATAATTGCCTCCTGTTCAATTGTTATAACATTCAATTCTATTATAAATCAATTGTTATAACATCTCAATATTAAGACAACAACAATATTTATAAACCATAGAAAAAGTCCAAAATAGCTCTATTTAAAACTATTTGAACTCATTTTAATCATTCAAAATTGTAGCTATATATAAATCATGAAAAAGATTCATTACATATACGAATACTTACAATCACCTTTATTATTTACTTCTATTAAAGTTCACTCCCCATTTACGTGCAAATCACGTATTTTAGTAATGTACAATAAAATGGATCTGATCTAATGACCAAATCCATTTTTTGCCTTCTGAATACGCAATGTTTTTCCTTTAATTGTCTTTAAATTCTTTAATACAAGTTTTCCCTTATCATTCAAGATATCTACATAAGATTGATGATCTTGTACTTGAATCACACCAATATCATCAACAGTTACACCATCAATTTCGCAGATAGCCCCTACAATATCGCCTGGACGAATCTTCTTGTTTTTTCCTCCATTTAAATAAATTTTAGTAATGCCTTTTCTTAAATCTTTTGATTTATCCACTACCACACGATTGGATTCTTTTAGTGAATCTAAAACATCTAAATCACTTAAATAGACTTCACCCTCTTCTTTAAATGGCAAGTTATAACCTAGATATTCTTCTAGTTTTTCTTTTCGAACTCCATCATATTCATTCACTAAACTTATAGCTAAGCCTTGTTCATCGACTCTTCCACTTCGACCAATACGATGTGTATATGTTTCGACAGGACTAGGCATATCGTAGTTAATAATCATCTCTACTTTAAAAACATCAATACCACGACTTGCGACATCGGTACATACTAAAATACGCACTTTGCCTTTTTTAAAGCGTCGCATATGCGATAATCTTTCTTCTTGCATCATACCGCCATGAATTTTATCTACACTGACTTGATTCTTTTCTAAACATTCATAGACTTCATCCACTCTTGCCTGCGTCTTACAAAAGATCATACAAGATTCTGGTTTCTTTAATGCCAATAAATGAAGAAGGAATAATTCTTTATGTTCTTCATTAACGTGATACGCCTCTTCTAGAATATTTGGCTTATTTGTACTCGTTAGATCAATTTTAGATGGTTTATACAAATATTTCTTACTCATTCTTTGAATCACTTCAGGATAGGTTGCACTAAATAAACAAGTTACATGTTTTTTAGGCATGTACTTTAAAATAGCCTGCACCTCATCTAAGAAGTTCATATTCAACATTTCATCCGCTTCATCCAAGACTACATATTTAATTTTTGAAGGATCCAGTGTTTGTTGTTGAAGATGATCTAAAACTCTTCCTGGCGTACCAATCACAACGTGGCATCTTTGTTTCAAATCTTCCTTTTGAAACTTAAATGGCTGCTTACCAAAAATAGGTAGTGTCTTAATTTTTTTGAAAGTTCCAATACGATCAAAATCTTGTTGAATCTGTAAAGCTAGTTCTCGAGTTGGAGTAAGTACCAACGCTTGTGGGCTTCTTTCATCAATTTCTAGATTTTGAATGATAGGAATCGCAAAAGATGCCGTTTTACCACTTCCCGTTCTTGACTTAACAATACAATCTTTTCCCGAAAGAATATTGGGAATGACTTGTTCTTGTACGGGCAATGGTTTTTCATAGCCTAATGTATGTAAGGCTTGTATAATATTTTTATCTAAATTCATTTGTTCAAATGTCATATTTTTATCACCTATAGAATTATACCATGTTAATATTATTTAACAGAAACAAAAACTATTATGCGCTACAATAAGAGCATGAAATATAAAACATTAGTGATGAAACAGATCGATCAACATACATATCAATATAGTATGAATGCGCCTTTAGATAACTTGAGTTCTATTCTATCTTTTGATGAAGAAATATTAAAAGTGAATTTCGGTAATGAATTGGAATATGCCCTAAATTGTAAAGTCTTAAAAGATGGATTTTTATTAGAACCAAAAGAAAATATGACACTTACTGAATGGGCACCTTTTTTCGCATTATCTTTAATTTTGCAGTACTACAAATCATTTAGAAATCTACCTCCCATTTTAATGAGTGTAGATAAGGAAACACAGGAAAAATACTCTCAGGAAGAATTAATTCGAAACTTATTTCAATAAGTTTCATTTTTTTATGTAATAATTTTCATAATAGCGTATAATCAAAATGAGGTGAACTATTATGAATATGACAACATTGAACACGCCGCTTCCAGAAGATTTAATGAAATTAAAATGGAATGGGCAATTTAAACTGATGCAGGAAATGATTGATTTACGTCTTCAAAAAGATATTCCTGCCAAACTAAAGGAGCGTTTAGAATTAGAAAAAGAATTGATTTCTCGTCTTCCTGAAGATTTTACGTATTCAAAAGAAGACGCTATCGAATTATTAAAGTCTAAAATTTCCGATTTTAAAGATGAAGAATTTGATGAATTATTTAAAGACAATGCGTTTGAATGGATCTTCATTGAAGGAAAAATGTATTTAAAAGACAATTTCTTTGAAAACCTAATTAAAGTGCGTAATGCTTATAAAGATCGTTTAATTGAAAAAGATGGTGCTGCAAGTACTTTATTAGACGACGTAATGCATAAGATGAAGGAAGAAAAGGATGTTTACTGCAAGATTCATGTCAAGACAAGCTTGAAGGTAGATCCTACATTTGAAAAGCCAGGAAAAACAATTCGTGTATGGCTTCCTATTCCGAAAGAATATGCGCAGGTTGAAGATTTTAAATTATTAAATACATCTCATGAAGTTCTAGTCAACGATAACAGTGTAGATCAAAGATGTGTATATATTGAAAAGCCATATGAAAAAGGTGAAGAATTCAGTGTAGAATATGAATTTATCAATCACATGCACTATGAAGAATTAGACCCAAGTATCGTAACAGATGAACATCCAGATACTTGTCTTGAAGAATATGCGCCACATGTTGTATTTACAGATTACTTAAAGGATCTAGTTAAAGAAATCATTGGTGAAGAAACAAATCCATTATTAAAGGCAAAATTGATCTATAACTATATCACAACCCATGTCACATATTCTTATGTACGTGCTTATGCGACTTTACCATGTATTCCAGAATATGTCACAACAGGATTAAAAGGAGATTGTGGTTTACAAGCATTGACATTTATTACTCTATGTCGTATTGCGGACATTCCTGCCACTTGGCAAGCTGGACTTTATACAACGCCTGAAACCATTGGTAATCATGACTGGGCACGATTCTATGTAGCTCCATATGGATGGTTATATGCGGATTGTTCATTTGGTGGTGGATCCTATCGTGCTAAAAACTTGGAAAGACAAGATTTCTATTTTGGACATTTAGATCCATTTAGAACACCATGCTCATCAAAATTCCAAGGTGCTTTTGTACCAGCTAAAAACTTCTTGCCAAATGATCCATTTGATAATCAAAATGGTGAAATGGAATATGTAGATGAAGCGATTCCGGCAAAATATATTATGAAAGAGACAGAAAAAATTGAAATCTCTCTTTTAGAGGGTAAAAATGCATAGGCCTATTATTGGTCTAACTTGTAATGAATTGGATAAAGAAAATCTTCCTAAACAGTTTATCAATGAAGCCTATATCAACAGTGTTATTCGTGGTGGTGGTTGTCCAGTCATTCTTCCCATCACAAATGACTATGATACAATTGAAGCTCAAGTCAATGTATTAGATGGATTGATTGTGACAGGTGGAATTGATGTAAATCCTATGATTTATAATGAAAATCCAGAACCTTTACAAAGTAATTCAAGTTTAGATCGTGATTATTATGAAATGCGAGTATTAAAATACGCCAACAAAAAACAGATTCCTATTTTTGGAATCTGTCGTGGCATACAGATGTTGAATGTCTATTTTAAAGGATCTCTATATCAAGACCTATCTTATTGTAAAAGAAGCGTGATCAAACATGCGCAACAAGAAAAAAGAGAAAATCCAAGTCATAAGATCCATATTGAAAAGGATAGTTTTTTATATTCTAGCTTAGGTGATGAAGCTTATGTGAATAGTTTTCATCATCAAGCCATCAAGGATTTAGCACCACACTTTAAAGTAGTAGCTAAATCGAGTGATGGAATTATTGAAGCCATTGAACATGAGTCTCTTTCCATTTATGCCGTACAGTTTCATCCCGAAGCCATGTCCCATAAATATGGTGAGATGCAAAATATCTTCAATGCCTTTATTAAAAAGTGTGAGGTAAAGTAATGCGTATTCAAGAAAACTTAGAAAAATCAAAATATGAGGCAGATGGAAGCCTACAAATTCAAGGAACAACCATTCCTTATCATACAATTTGTGAAGACAATTTCTTCGTGGATGAAGAAAACAATCCAGTCGCATCCATATTTAGTTATGCCTATTTTAGAAGTGATATTCAAGACAATTCAAAACGTCCAATCTTATTTGTTTATAATGGCGGTCCAGGATGTGCTAGTCTTTGGCTTCATATGGGATTGTTTGGTCCTAGAATTGTAAAATTAGATGATGAACTAAACCTTCCTACAGTTCCACCTTTTGAATTAGAAGACAATCCACATTGTTTATTAGACTTATGTGATTTAGTCTTTATCGATCCCGTTGGAACTGGACTAGGTCGTTTAATTCAAGAAAAGGCAAGAAAAGAATTTTATGAAACGCATGGCGATGTTCGAAGTGTTTCTAAATTCATTGAACAATTCTTAGCACGCTATAATCGTAGAAATTCACCTGTATTACTAGCTGGTGAAAGCTATGGTACCGCAAGAAGTGCCTTACTTGCAGGAGAACTTATGGGTGCAGGTCCTGAAAAAGCCGATACGATGGGAATCAGTGTCAGTGGTATCTTCTTACTTGGAAGTTACTTTATTGAAAAGCTTCCAGTTGAAGCAAGTGCTACCGACTTAATCACAATGGCTGCCACAAATTATTTCCATAACCCAAAGGAAAACATTTCACAAAAAGACTTTATTGATGAAGCCTTTACATTCGCATCTACTGAATATGTTACAGCCTTATTTTTAGGAGATGCCTGCCCGAACAAAGAAGAAATCGCAGATAAATTAGCCTATTATTCGGGTATTGATCAAACCTATTGGTTAAGACACCATTTACATATGGATATGCAGAAAGGTTTTGCGCATAAACTATTAGAAGATAAGGGTTTAGCTTTAGGATTCTATGACGGTCGTTATACATGGAATGATGATCCAGAAATCATGGAAGCCAATGTCATTGCGGATGACCCAGCCATGGGACAATATACACCTGCTTTCCAGACTGCCTATGGATTGATGCGCCAGGAATTAAATATCACAAGTAATCGTATCTCAAAAGGCCTAGTCTTTGATGTAAATATGACATGGAATCGTGAATTCAAAACAAGTCCTGCCCAATCCTTAGCTGGATGTATGCGAAGAAACAAACAGATGAAAGTCTTCTTTGCCTCTGGTCTATATGATCTTTGTACAACCGCTGGAAATGCCAGATATTTAGCTACACACTCTAATTTAGATCCAAATCGAGTAACCATTGGTGAATATCCAAGTGGTCATATGGCGTATCTTGGTAAAGAAAGCTTTGATCTATTAGCCAAGGATATGCGTGAATTCTTTGAAAGTTGTATTTAAAAAGGAAACCACAGTTTCCTTTTTTTATTTATACTTCTTCAACATTTCTAGCTTAAGATTCAATAACTTTTCACTTAAGTCTACATAATATTCTTGTGGATATACAAAACGTTTGATTTCATCCCAAATTGTAGCAAGTTCCTTTTCGCTGTATGCACGAATTTCTTCTAGAGTTGGAAGATCATAAACAAGCTTACCATCTTTAAAGATTGGCACTAACATATCACGTACTGTATATGTGTTGGCTGGAATCACTTTGTATTTCCAACGTGACATTGGATGATAGATGGTTAGATCTTGCGTTGTATCAATCACTTCATCTTCTAATGTCAATAAATCGGCAATGGCCATACCTGTTTCTTTATCCATAATACGATTTAAATTCTTCATACCTGGATTTGTCACTTTTTCAACATTATCACTGATTTTGATTTTAGGAATGACTTGACCATCTTTTTCAATCGCCACCATTTTATAAACACCACCAAAGACAGGTGAATTCTTTGAACAAATCAAGTTTTCACCAACCCCAAACGAATCAATTTTAGCACCTTGTTGATGAATCAAAGATTCAATGACATATTCATCTAAGGAATTGGATACAACGATCTTACAATCTTCCATACCCGCTTCATCTAACATCTTACGAACTTTTTTAGAAAGATATGCCATATCTCCACTATCAATACGAACACCTTTTAAACGGTATCCATTGGGTTCTAGATAATCCTTGGCTACTTTAATGGCATTCACAATACCTGATTTTAAAGTAGAATATGTATCAATCAATAAAGTACATGCGTTTGGATATGTTTTGGCATAATACATAAACGCATCATATTCTGTATCAAAACTTTGAATAAATGAGTGCGCCATTGTTCCTAGTACTGGTACACCAAATTCTTTACCTGAATATGTAGTAGCACTTCCTGCACAACCTGCAATATAAGCTGCTCTAGCTCCTAGAATAGCTGCATCAAAGTTATGTGCTCGACGTGCACCAAATTCCATTACGGCTCTACCTTCACTGGCTTGTACAATACGACGTGATTTTGTCGCAATCAAAGTTTGGTGATTGATAGCCAAAAGTAATGCCGTTTCTACAAGTTGTGCTTCAATAATTGGTGCTTTGACACGAACCAATGGTTCATGAGGAAATACTGGTGTTCCTTCAGGAATCGCATAGATATCTCCTGTAAAACGTACAGTCGATAAATATTCTAAAAATTCTTCACTAAATTGATTTAATGAGCGTAAATAATCAATATCTTCTTTTTCAAAACGCAAATTCGAAACATAGTCCACAACCTGTTCTAAACCTGCAAATACACAATATCCCCCATCATCCGGATTTTTACGATAGAATAAGTCAAATACGACTTCTTTGTCTTTATTATCATTAAAATAACATTGACTCATTGTTAGTTCATAAAAGTCCATGACTAAACTTAAATTTCTCTTATCTTTCATTTTATAATCTTTACTCCCTTACTTCAGAAACAACTTGAATACCATTCATTTCCATCATTCTAAATGCGACATCATTAAAGAATGTAGCTTCATGTATCTCTGGTATATGATAGGTTTCTGTACAGTTTTCAACTACGATAATACGATATTCATTCATATTGTGTTCATTGAACCAAGTATTTAAACTTAATACAAAATGAAGCACACAAAGATCTGTACAACAACCTGTCACAATTATATCACGATAATATTTCAAATCTGAATTTAAAAACTCTTCAAATTCAGGTGCCATAAACGTATTCGTACTGTTCTTCTTGATGACATGTTTCACAAACGGCTTTAAAGAATCAACTACTTCAGATTCTTCACTTCCAATTACACAATGTGCTGGAAACGAATTGAATTCACGCGTCTTTGGTGGATGTGAATCACACACAAAAACATTGTTGCACTCTAAAAGAGTTAAAAGATTTTCAATATTCTTTTCTATGTCGCCAATAGCTTCATCATGAAGTGGACCTATATTCACAAATCCTTTTATCATATCTACTACAAATACTACGGGGTCATTTAATTCATTTTTTTGAATGGGTTTATAATTCTTATTTTCTAAACGTGCCATATATACCTCTAAACGAAAATAAGAGTTCTACACAGAACTCTTATTCTTCAACATCTTTGTTTGTTCTAAACTCCTTTAATTTCTCTTCAAGCATTGATTTGAATTCTGGATTTGCCTTGATATAAGCTTTGGCAGCCTCTTTCCCCTGTCCAATTTTTTCTCCCTCATAACTGAACCATGCCCCTGCTTTTTTTACAATATTAGCATCGACACATAAATCTAATAGTTCACTAATATAAGAGATTCCTTCACCATACATAATTTCTAATACAGCGGATTTAAATGGAGGAGCTACCTTATTCTTAACAATTTTAACTTTTACTTTATTTCCTACAATATCCGTACCATTTTTAATGGCATCTGCTTTACGAATATCAACACGTACAGATGAGTAGAATTTTAAAGCACGACCTCCAGGCGTTGTTTCTGGATTTCCATAGATAACACCTACTTTTTCACGAAGTTGGTTAATAAAGATAGCTGTACAATCATTTTGATTCATAGCACCAGCAAGTTTACGCATTGCCTTTGACATCATACGAGCCTGTAATCCAACTTGATTATCTCCCATTTCACCATCTAATTCAGCTTGTGGAACTAATGCAGCTACACTATCTACAACAACCAAATCTACAGCTCCACTCTCTACAAGCATCAACATAATGTCTAATCCTTGTTCACCTGAATCTGGTTGAGACAAGATCAACTCATCAATGTTAACACCTAAATTTTTTGCGTATACAGGATCAATTGCGTTTTCTGCATCAATAAATGCGGCACGCCCACCCTTTTTTTGAACTTCTGCAACGGCATGTAACGCAAGTGTTGTTTTACCACTGGATTCCGGACCGAAGATTTCAATAATTCTTCCTTTTGGGTATCCGCCAATACCCAAGGCATCATCTAAAAGTAAACTTCCTGAAGGAATAGGTTCAATGTCAACAGCCGCTCTATCGCCTAATTTCATGACAGAACCTTTACCATATTCCCTTTCGATTTCATTTAAAACATCACTTAAAAGTTTATCTTTATTTGTTTCTACTTTTTCTTTTGGCATAAATTCTCCTTTTGAATTATTTGTATCAATATATCTATCATTTGCATAACAACATGTTCTCTAACTTCATTTCTAGATAAGCCTGTACATTGAAAGCCATATACATGAACTGATTTTTTAGAGGCGATTGCACAATATACTCTTCCTGCTGGTTTTTCTTCCCAAGTATCCGGTCCAGCATTCCCGGTAAAAGAAATACAATAATCCACATCCATAATTTCTCTTGTATTTTTGGCCATAGCATAGGCACACTCTTCACTGATTACACCATGTCTTTGAATTAAGTTCACATCCACATGAGCTAATACACTTTTCATTGGTGTAAAATAAGTCACTAAGCCACCTTTTAACATGGCGCTTGCCCCAGGTATTGAAGCAATCGTACTCGTAAATAAACCAGCTGTTAAGCTTTCACAGCTAGAAATTGTTAAATGATTTTTTGTACATAAAGATACAAGTTGTTTTGCGTCATTCATTACATCGTCTCCAAAACGTATTTTTTTAATTGATTGAAATAAATGAGTCCACTATATAAAGAAGCCGCTGTTGCTGCCCACAACAATATTTGATCCATACAAATACCCATATAGACAAATGGCCAATCTTTCAACAATAAGAATACAAGTGCAAACATTTGTAGTACAGTTTTTAACTTTCCAAAAATCCCTGCGCTGACAACTTCGCCTGAATTTGCAGCACTCATTCTTAAACCATCAACAATTAAATCTCGCGCGATCATTAATAATACGGCAATAACGTTTGCCTGATGAAAGTAAACCATCAAAATCAATACAGTATTCACTAACATCTTATCTGCGATAGGATCAGCAAATTTGCCAAAAGAAGTAATCCAATTATTCTTTCTTGCCAACATTCCATCAAAAAAATCAGTAATGCTCGCAACCGCAAAAATCACAAACGCAATCACATCACGAAGTGCTAGACCACTTGTTTTGTCAATCACACATACGGTTGGATCCATGCAAAGATATACAGCTACAACTACAGGAACCAATAAAATTCTAATAATCGTTAGTCTGTTCGGTATATTCATCTTGGCCATAGTTATAATCCTCCCCTTGTGCATAATATTCATTAGAGTAATCATAATAGTTGTCATCATATTGTGAATACTCTTCTTTTTTCGCATTTGGATTTCCTTCTCCAATTTGTAAAGTAATTACAGCAGGTTCTCCTTCTTGCCATCCTGTTTTATCAAAAGAAATCTCTTTTCCTCCAACTGTAATTGAGTTGTCTGAATATGTTTCTATGCTGATTTCAAAAGTACAATTCTCAGATAACTCTAAACTTTGCGTAAATGTACCCGTATATACTTTTGAACTATCATTGATTACTGTGTCATCTTTAGTCACAGTGATTTTAGATTTTGTTGGAAGTGTTATACTCAAATCTAATGTTTTTACATCCGATTGAATATTTGAAATTTGATATGCATTGGTCTCATCGCTCATTTTTTCAACAACCAAAGCCTCAGCTTCCTTTGCCTTTTTACGCTGATTTGCCAATTTGTTAGTTTCTTCCTCTTTCTTTGAAAGCTGTTCTTGACGTAAAGCTTCTTGCGTTGCTAATTTTTGATTAGAAATTGCACGAAGCCCAAAATTAATAACAGATAAAACGCATAAACACACGATTCCAATCAGGACAAGCACTTTGATCAATTGCGATTGATTTGTACTTAATGAAGAACTTGTACGGCTCACATGTTTTTGAAACCACGATTTTTTCTTTTTCTTTGTTGACTTTTTGGTTTTTTGAACACTAGGCATTTGCTGCACCATACGTCTTTGTGCCATGGTCAAAGCCATATCTCTTTGATGAGCAACTTCATTAATATCCATATCCACTTCATCTGCAATTGCCTGCCAATTAACACCAATCGCATCTGAATATGCATGTACAAAATAACGAACAAAAGAAAAGTCATCGGAGAATACATCTAAGTTATGTTCTTCGATTGCTTGTATATATTGAGGCGCTAAACGCGTCTGATTTGAAACATCCTGAATGGAAAGTTTTAGGTTTGTACGACGTTCTTTTAAGATGTGATAATATGCCACTAAAACTCCCCCTTTGAAGCTTATTATAACAAATAAACGGAAAGAATACCACGATGTGGTATAATTATTTACGAAAGGATGAATAAAATGTCACAACTTAATTTTTCAATTGGAACTTTTTCACAATGCATGAGTTTTTCTCCTCAAAATATCAAAATCGATAATTTTGAAGACTATACACTCTATTGTATTGACTGCGAAAATGTTCAGCAATTTGATATTAAAACACTTAACGCAACAAGTCCTAGCGTTTTCTTTTTCTTTGGAAATTTTGAAAAAATAGGACAAAAAGCATGGCAACAAATCTTTACGATTGCCAAGGATTTTCCCAATTCCTATTGTTTTAACACTCATCAAAGTCAAAAGAATTTTGCGGACATCTATTGTGCGACACTACTCGGTCAAGTTGTTGCCAATGTCGTACCTAAAAAAATTCTTCTTGTCACAAATGACCAAGGGTTTCATGGTATTAAACAAGCTTTAATGTTTCAAGGCAAAGACATCGATATTGAAATCTTACAAACAAGAGATCCATTCTTATTACCGTTAAAAGAAGATCAGCCAAAAACAGTTCAAAAAGTAAAGAAGCAACAATCCAACCAAAAACCAGATGAGGCTAGTGATGAAGAAGTTTTAGAAGCCTTAAAAAAATATCCTAAAATCAATACACGCTATGCATCGATTGATGATTTAAGCAAGTATTTAATGCCTATCTTAGCCAACAAACAAAAGAAATGCAAACTTTCAAAATGGATTGAGAGTGATTATGCAAAAAAAGTGGGTAGATATAAAAAAGATTCGAAAGGAAAATATTATAAACTAAAATGATAAAAACAATATATTTAGCTGGTGGATGCTTCTGGGGTGTACAACATTACTTTGATCAATTTGACGGAATCTTAAAGACAACAGTTGGATACGCAAATGGTAATACAGAGAATCCAGAATATAAAGATGTTAAGGTAGGACTTACAGGTCATGCAGAGACTTTAAAAATACAATACGATAGCACACTTATCTCACTTTCTAAAATACTAGATTTATACTTTGATATTATTGATCCAGTATCTATCAATCAGCAAGGTGAAGATATTGGTATTTCCTATCGTACAGGTATTTATTATGTGGAAAAAACGGATTTAGATATCATTCAAACTAAATACAACGAAATCCAAAAGAAATATGATTCAAAATTAGCTGTTGAACTTGAACCGCTAAAAAACTTTTTTAATGCCGAAGAATATCATCAAAAATATCTAGACAAAAATCCAGGTGCTTATTGTCATATTCCTGCATCAAAATTTAAGAAGGGACTTTAATTAGCCCCTTCTTTTAATGTACTTCCTGCAACATATCCAGTTGTCCATGCGATTTGCAGATTGTATCCACCTGTTTGTGCATCCAAATCTAAAACTTCTCCCGCAAATTTTAAACCTTTAATTTTCTTAGTCTCCATTGTCTGAGGCTGAATTTGATTTGTCTTGATTCCGCCAACAGTAACCATGGCTTGTTCAAAGCCGGCAAAATTTACAATTTCAAAGCTTAAACACTTCAACAATTCACTAATACTTCTCCTTTGTGCTTTTGTTGTTTCATTGGCTTTTAAATTAACATCAATATTTAATTGATTCATAATATATTGAACCAATCGCTTTGGAATCATCATTTCTAATATATGTTTTAATTGTTTATTTGAAAGACTGCTCATTCTCTCTAGCAAAAGAGCATCAACTTCATCAACTGATTTATTTGGAATCAAATCCAATATAATTCTTTTGGGATCTTTGTTGATAACATAACTTGACATTATCAAAATGCCAGGTCCACTTAAACCTTCATGGGTAAATAAAATATCACCGCATTCTTTATAAAGAAACTTTTTATCTTTTTTTACCTGAATTCCAACATTAGACAAGGACAGACCTGCCAAATCAAAGTCTTCTCTAGTTTGTAATGAAACCAATCCAGGATATAGATTACTAACTTTTATATCCAATGCTTCTGCCCATTTATATCCATCTCCACTACTTCCTGTGGATACAAATGATTTTCCTCCCGTTGCGACAATGACTACATCAAATGAATATGTTCCTTTATCCGTTTTGATTCCAACAACTCGATTCTCTTCAACAACTACATTTGTACAAGCTTCATCCATATGTAGGATGACATTGTTTTTACGTAAAAGTTCTACAAACAATAAAACAATGTCTTGACTTGAATTTGAACCTGGAAACATACGTCCGTGATCTTCTTCAATCGTAGGTAAACCATTGGATTTTAAAAATTTGATCATATCTAAGTTAGAAAATTGTGAGAATGGGCTATATAAGAATTTTTCATTGTGCACAACATGCTTAAAGAATTCATCTTTTGAACAATTATTCGTCACATTACAACGCCCATGACCTGTGAGTTGTAATTTCTTACCCAATTGCTTGTTCTTTTCAAACAATTCAACTTGATGCCCTTCTAAACGAGCTGTATAAGCAGCCATTAAACCGGCAGGTCCTCCTCCAATTACGCATACTTTTAGCATAGGATCCCACTTTCTTCTAAATAAATAGCTAAACCATCATGCTCATTATCCTGTTTAGTGATGGCATTAGCACAAGCTTTTGTATCATCCGTACCATTGATCATACAAACACCGCAACCAGCCACTTTTAACATGTCATTATCATTGGATGTATCTCCAAAGGCCATGACATCATTTATATCTATATCATTGAGTTCGCATATTTTTTGTAGTCCATACCCCTTATTGATTCTTTTATCACAAAATTCAAGTAGTGTGGATTGTGTTTTAAAACCATGATAATAAGGATTTGGATGTTCTTTTACCCAAGCTTCTGCCTTAGGCATATCCTCTTCTTTCATACGGAACATGATTTTTGCGTTTTCATGTGCATAGAAATCTTCTAATTTTACAATTTCCAATTCTTTATGCGATGTAGAAGCCGAATGAATCATCCAATCATCAATATGAACACAACGAATCTTTCCATCCCAATATATCATTGGATTACATTTGACAACTTTCATGATTTCCATGGTTTCTTTTAGCCATTCTTTTTGCATCATGAAATAACTGTAGAATTTTTGGTGCACTCCATCCCAAAGTTCTGCACCATTCATTCCTACCACAAAGTCAAAGTCAAAAGGTAAATCCCAATACTCTTTATTTCGTTTTAATTCATCGGCCGGACGACCTGAGGCAATCCCAAAATAAATGCCTTTTTCATGAAGCTGAATTAAAGCTTTCTTCGTTCTAGGTGTTAATTCTTTTTTCTCATTGACTAATGTAGCATCAATGTCACAAATAACTAATTTTGTCGTCACTTTAAATCCTCCAATTCATAAGTAAATCCTTCACCATCGACTTCATGAACACTATTCACGATAATAAACGCTCTTGGATCCACCTTCATGATTTCATGTTCTAAATTCGAATACATTTTTTGTGGAATAACAATCATCAATACAGGTTTAGATTCATTTGTATATCCACCCTTACCTTCTAAAATAGTAACTCCACGTTTCATTTTGTCTAATACATGATTTTTAATTTCAATCCATTGATCTGAAATAACCATACAGTTGATTGCTGTACTTGAACCAATCAAAATTGTTTTATCAATCGCAAAACCAGATGTAAATACTGATAAAACTCCAATCAAGGCTGGTTCTACACCATAAGTAGACATACCTAAAAGTACAGTTAACGCGTCAATGATCATTACGGAATTTCCTGAAGAAATATGCGTATATTTATGAATCAACAAGGCTGGAATATCCATTCCTCCTGTACTTGCGTTTACTCTAAAACATAGTCCTAAGCCAATACCTGAAATCAACCCACAATAAATACTTGCCAACATGGGTTGCATCACAAATGTATCTTTTGGAAATAAAGTTGTAACATAAGTTAATGTTGAGACAAAAAACGAATAACTAAATGTTGAAATCAATGATTTCAATGCGAATGCCTTTCCTAAAAAAATGGCTCCCACAATATAAAGTCCAATCATCAATATGTTGATCAACCATACCGATGGAATAAATGGCAACAACGGTTTTAATGCCACTGCCACACCGGCTACGCCTCCAGTTAATGTATTATTTGGTAAAACAAAAAAAGCAACGGATACTGCCACCATAAAATTTCCTAATAATACAACCAATACATCTTTTACATAATTTGTTTTTTTCATATAAACCTCCCCAAACGCCATCTTTATTCTATCAAAAAAGAAGGCTTTATGAAACAAAAGAAAAAGCTGGATATCCAGCTCATCTTTATAACATTTCTTTTGCGGTCTGTGTAATTAAATCAAATAATTCAATCACTTCTGGTTGTTTTTCATAACCAATCTTTTCAAACAATTCATCTACGATTTTTAAAATCTTTTCATGTTGTTTCTTATATATTTTAATCATCGAATCATTTAATGTAATATAGATTTTACGCGTATCCTGTTCACTACGAATACGTGTAATCAGTCCCTTTTTTTCCATACTTGTAAGTGTACGATTCATCTGCGATTTTTGCATGCGCATATAGTTGCATAAATCCGTTGCGGTTACATTTAAATCTTGATTTTGATATAAATATCGACAAATCATGGATTCATTATAAGGTAGATCTGGAGTGATTCTTTCATTATTGATAACAGTTGTCATTTGAAGCCATGCTTCTAATACTTGTTCATTCTTTTTCATAATTTTATTCTAGCACAGAAATTGTGTATTTCGCATCATAATTTTCATTCACACAAATCGTTACCTTTTTGTTCTTTAAATCATATACACAAGACCATTGTGTCTTTGATATTTTTCCCTGTTTGTTTTTATGTGCTTCTTGCGAACAATCGGATAAAAGTTGCATAGCCTCATGTTTGGATAGTTTTCCATTTGTGGAACTTAATTTTTCATCAATAATTTGGTAACGGTCTTGGCCAAAATTAAATTCTGCATCGGGTTGAGTCAATAAGAAATTTGTGGCACACTGATAATTCTTGTCTGGATATACAACCTTCATTTCATCATCCACATATTCTACAACAACACTCTTTCCAGAAGCATCACAAATTTGGAAGTGATAACAACTATTGGCACTTGAATGCATGTCATAAGAAGATAATAATTCTAATGCTTCATCCACATTTTTCGCCTTATCTAACATCAAACGAATGGCTGTTGTCGTTGTGATATCCACCTTTTTTGTATTCTGATTTGTTGGTTTTGTATCAATCAACAATACGCCAACCGCTAATCCTTTTTCATTCATTCCATCTAGTGGTGCATAAGGGGCTGCCAAAGTTACTAATGAATCTTTTAATGTATCTGGTAAATGTTTTTCATTATATCCTACAAAGCCTAAATTCACCATGGATATAGAGGCATACCCATTTTTAGGTTTCGTCTTCACTAATACACTTGGCGAATAATCCATATCAAAGTTTCGTCCAAACAGATATCCTGAATCTTTATTTTGTGCAATAAATGTAGAACAACCTAAATCTGGAATATCAATACTTAATGGTAACCCCTTCATTACGTGATTCACCACAAATTCGACAAGCTCTTTATCATTGCTTGCACCTTTTTCTAAAAACTCATCCAATCCATAATCCGCACTATAATCCATTGTATACATTGGATAAGCATCGATTTTTTTTAATGATTTTAATGAGCTATATTCCTTGTGAAACAGACAAACAATGCCTATTCCACAAATCAATAATAAACATAATATAGTAATTCCTATTTTCTTTAATACTTTCATACATACTCCTTTAGTTCATTTTGTGAACTATTAAAGTATACAATATTAGTTTACATTGTCAACCATAAAAAATAGAGATGAAACTAATCATCTCTACGTCCTAACAATCGCAAAATGTATAAGAAGATATTCAAGAAATCTAAATATAGTTGTAACGCCATATAAATCGATATCTTTTCATCTTCATAGCCATCCAACATATAATTCATTTTTTGTATGTCCCAAGCCGTAAGTCCAGTAAATAATAAGAGTCCAATCACGCTCCATAAGCGTACATCCATGCCAACTCTAAATATCATGAAGAAAAATTGACTAAAGATCATCGCAATCAAACCAATCAAACAAATGTTTCCCACTTTACTAAGATCCATTTTAGTTGTCTTTCCAATAATGGCTAAACACGCAAAGTAAATTGCGCTAATACCAAAAGCCGCTGCAATCTGTCCAGCACTATATACATAAGCCAATGATGTCATATTGATTCCCATTGTAAGTGAATACACAATAAACATCATCTTCATTGTGGAAGCGGGTGTATTACGTGATAATTGACGTCCCATTGAAATCGTTAATGAAATTTGTACGATGAGTAATAATAGTGAAATCATGGGAATCTGAATAATAAGCATGAATATGCCAGAAGCATACAACAATGCCGAAGTGATTGCCGTAATACCAAGGCCTACCATCATCCAACTGTAAACTTTATATAATGAATTTGTACTTACTGAATTTGAATAGTTATTTGTATACATATGTTTTTTTACCTCCTGTTTGTAGAGTATTTTATGTTTTTTACATATGCATTACAATGTACAACTCGATCAAAATGACTATTCAATTAACCAAGTCTTCAAAATTTAATCTTTAAAAGTAGCTTAAGTTACTAAGTTTTTCTAGTTTAACATTAAAAGCTTTTATTTTTTCCAAAAATAAAAGAATGTATCTCTACACTCTCTTACTTGATATCCAATTCAATTGGCTCATCCATCGTATCACTGACGTATTTGCCATTCTTTTTTCTTTGTTTCACACATTCCGTCAACAAATATTCAATTTGTCCGTTGACACTACGAAAATCATCTTCTGCCCATGAAGCGATTTGATCATACAATTTCTTTGAAAGACGCAAAGGAATCTGTTTCTTTTCCATTAATACAAGCTGCCAGAATTAACGACTGGCTGCGCATCATGGTTTCCACAAAGTACGACTAATAAATTCGAAACCATAGCCGCTTTCCTTTCTTCATCTAATTCTACAACCCCATTTTCATTCAAACGCTCCAATGCCATTTCAACCATACCAACAGCACCATCCACAATCATCTTACGTGCATCAATAATCGCACTTGCCTGTTGTCTTTGTAGCATAACGGCTGCAATTTCTGGTGCATATGCCAAATATGTAATTCTTGCCTCAATAATTTCAAGACCCGCATCTTTTACTTTACATTGAATTTCATCACGAATTCTCGATGCGACCACTTCACTAGAACCTCTAAGACTTCCTTCATCGGCAATACCATCGCCTGTTGTATCTACATTTTCAGCTACATCATAAGGATAGATACGAACAATATTTCTTAATGCACTATCACATTGTAAAGAAAGATATTCCTTGTAGTTATCCACATTAAATACAGCCTTTGCGGTATCTGTAACACGCCACATAACGGCAATTCCAATCTCCACAGGATTTCCTAAACAATCATTGATTTTTTGACGATTGTTGTTTAAAGTCATGATTTTCAAAGATACTTTTTTAGAAGCCATTTCTACTGTTCCATTATTTTGTGCTTGAAAAATACTCTTCTTAGAACCATCATCCACATCTCCACTTTGATTTAGTTTTGTCTTTGCGGCAGGATTAACAGCCTGACAAAAAGGATTGACATAATAGAATCCAGCATCCTTTAAAGTACCTACATATTTACCAAATAACGTTAAAACCAAGGCTTCTTGTGGCTTTAATACTTTTAAGCCAAGAAACGGAATCCAACCAATGCATAGCCATACAACACCAATAATAAATAGTGGCCAAATTAATGCTGCTCCAAGTATTGTCATCAATAAAGCTACAAGATATAAAACAATCCATAATATCATCATGGCCATGCCATTCTTTTTGTTGCTTAAAATTTTTTCTGTCATATAAGCACCTCCACTATCTAAATGATATCATATTGATATCACATGTCAACAAAAAAAGACAGGTTAACCTGCCTTATTGATTATAAACTCTTATGTAAAGTTTCAAGAACTGTCTTAAGATCATTGACACCCATTTGACCTGGAGCACTCGCTTTTTTAGCTGCACCAAATGTCAAACAAGAACCAAATACTTCACCAGCTAAACGAGAGATAACTCCAGTAGCTGCCATAGACATTGTGATGATTGGACGATTCGCATGTTCTTCTACCATTTCATTTGTAGCTGCCAACAATGTCAATACATCCTTTTTTGATTGAGGCATTACCGCAATCTTAGGAATGTCTGCACCCTTTTCTTGCATAGCACACAAACGAGAAATGATTTCTTCTTTTGCAGGAGTTTTGAAGAAGTCATGGTTTGACATAATGACTTTTACCCCATTTTCATGAGCAGTAGTAACAATTGTTTCAACTTCTTTATCACCAGTATATAATTCAACATCTACTGCATCTACATAACCGCTTTTGGCAACAGCACAATTTAATTCTACATAATATTCAGTAGATACTTCTAATTCTCCACCTTCTTTTTTAGAACGGAAAGTAGCTAATACTGGAGTTTCTTTAAATACTTCACGTAATTCTTTAGCCATTTCTACTACAGATGCAGTATTTTCAACTTGTTCAAACCAATCCATACGCCATTCAATAATATCAGCTGGCGTATCAAGAATGATTTTCGCTTGTTCTAAAACATCTTCCTTAGTTTTTCCACAAATAGGAACACAAATCTTTGGTACGCCTGTACCAAATTCAACATTTTTCATTGTCACTGTATTCATTTTTTATTCTCCTTTATCCATATTTTTTGTATACGCATCAAACAACGCATCCCCGACTTGTTATAAACCGAACTTGATTGGTTTCTCATTTCATTTAATACGGCTTGTGATAAATCAATCTCTTTTGTACCACTCTCTTTAATAATACTTAAGCAATCCGATGCACGTTTATCACATTGTTCACGCGAATAATCATCGAAAATAAATGTGGCAAGGGATTTGTCTTTACAACATAATCCTGTTACACATAGATTTTTCTTGATACGGTACTCTTCTTTTTAGTTTTTATATTGAATATAGTTTCTTAAGAAAGTAACACCCGCTAAAGCAAGTGCACATCCAAGACCTGAATAGAAGAATGCGATAAAGATATCTGGAAAAATTCCTGCTGCTCTAAATCCAATTCCTCCACCCATCATACAAACCATGATCATATAGGCTTTTAAATCAAAGAAGTGCCAGAAGGGACGTGTTGCTTCATATCCCATTATTCGTTTTGTGTGTTTCTTGCTCATTTTGAAAAACATCATTCCAAATACAGAGAACACAACAACTGTTAAAATATATAAATACCATTTGGATTCAATCACACGATAAGAAAGCACACCTAATCGTGCCACATTAAATCCGGCAATTAACCATAAAATTCCAGTTATCATTAAAAGAATTCTTTTCTTTACATGAAACATAAGCAGTTCCTAATCGTTCGTTTTAGAATGATTATATATATTTTTCATTCTTTCAGTCAACACTTATATTCAATCTAAAAGCATGTAAGATACTCATTTTTTTTCATTTTACTTTGAAAAGTTAAAAGTAAAATTTTTGCGTTATATTACTTAATCAAATACTTTTCGAATGCCTTTTCTGCATCGAAATGCACAGACTTAAAGAAAAGAATACCCCATATTATATAGATTGGTATTGCGATATAATCGGATATGAAATAAGAAAGGATAGCTCCTAGAAATAGAATCAATGCATGTGTAAAACATTGATTTCGCATATCCAAAGAAATAGATGCCTTATCATACTTTTCTGGATGATTTAGTGTATTAAAACCAGAAACATACTTAGCTCCTTTTTCTTTTGATAGAGAGAAAAAAATCCCAATAATTAGAAACAAAACAGATAGTACAATACATGCCATAAATCCAACATTCATAAGTAACCTTCTTTCAATATTAATTTTACGAAAAAAAGGAAGAGTGACAAGCTCTTCCTAGAATATATAGTAACGGATGACTAAAGGTTAGACATTTTAATGTAAGTATTGTTGTTGAAATAGAGAAATAAATACATGATAGCAATCTGTTGCTACCGAAATAAATTATTATCTTTGGACGCGGCCTGAGCCATCTCCACCAGCTAATTTCAACACTTCATCCATGCTTACCATGTTGAAATCACCTTCGACAGAGT
>URHY01000029.1 GCA_900547815.1 uncultured Solobacterium sp. | reverse complement strand
AAATAAATAATCTTAAATCACGAAATTTTGAAGATTATTTCATGCGTAATCACTAACTTGTTGTCAATCGGTTTGCATAATCCCCTATTTATAGCTATAATACAGATACAGAAAGACTACTGGATACAGTGGTTCCTCTGAATTAATTTAGTGAAAAGACACTAGTAATCCGTTGGGTTTGGGTGAACTAGTGTCTTTTACATTTTTCTATAATCAATAATGTAATTCTTAGTATTTCTACTAGTGCCATTAAACACATGGCAACATCAATGTACAGATAAATATACATACAACACATCCTCCTGCAAAATCGGAATCATCGAGAACTCAAGATATCATCCTTTTCATTCAGAGGGTTCACCGTTACTATATCCAGTAGCACTTCTAATTATAAAACTTCAATGTGAAAACATTATTAAATCGCGTAAATTTCTAAAAAACATTTCATATACATTAAACAAGTCACCCGGTTATCAGGTGACTTGTTGTATTCAATATTATTTTTCTGCAATATGCTTCGCATCCAAGCCATAGTAATCCAATTTAAAAATTCCAGGAAAATAGAAGCACCAATGCGTTTACCACCATCTACAAAAGGATGATCTTTGATTAAAAAGTAAAGTAGGTTTGCAGCTTTTTCTTCAATACTTGGATACAATTCAGTTTCAAAAACATTTTGATATACCGCTGCAATTATTCCATTTAATTTACCTGGTTCTTTTCAACACCAAATACAGAAGAAAATCCACCATACCCCATTGAATCAATTAGAATTCTGCACTCTTCATAAGTCAACTGATAAATTGAATTTTTACCTTTTGTTTTAGAAACACATCCATGATCATAATCATCTAAAAGAGTTAATGCATTAGAATAGGCTTCAACAACATTCAACACTTCTTTTTCTTCAATATTAAGAGTCGAAGCTAACATTCTAGATTGAATCGCGATTGTTTTATTTAAAACATCTAAACGTTTTCGATTCACTGCATAGCCTTTAATCATGAAATCTTTTAAAATGGAAGTTGCCCATCGTCTAAATGAAGTTGCTTTTTTAGAATTCACACGATAGCCAACTGCAATAATCGCATCTAAATTGTAAAAGTCCATTTTACGAGTTATTTTACGACTACCTTCCATTTGAACTTGTTCCATTTTGGAACAGATTGCTTAACTCCTACAACACGCATTTTTTGCGTGTTGTTCTCTTTTTCAACTTCTCGATCTTTAAATATATTATTAATATGCTTACGAATTGTTTTTTCATCACGATCCAACAACTGATGTTAACATATTTATAGGATAGGTAAAATATCTCGAATTTGATTCACTGTATAACCATTAATCATGTAATTTCTTAAAATTGAAGTTGCACATCGCCTAAATGAAGTTACTTTTTTAGAATTCAATCTATAACCAACAGAAATGATCATATCTAAGTTATAGTATTGTATTTTATATATTTTCCATCAGAAGCAGTATGCTCAAAATATGAGCATACTGAATTTTTATCTAATGCTACTGTTTTAAAAATATTTTGTATATGTCTTGTAATTATTTGATGCTAGTATATTTGTAGGACAGGTAAAACATTTAAACGTTTTTGATTCACCATATAACCCTTGATCATATAATCTTTTAAAATTAAGGTTGTACATTTATGAAAGTAATGCCGTTTTGTGATTTTACACGATACCCAACAGAGATAATTACATCTAGATTGTAGTAATTGATTTCTACATTTGAAATTCTATCTTTTATAGTACGTGAATCATTACACTTTAGTTGAGTTGCATTTTTTGCAACTGAGCTAATTTCATCTAATTCATCTCACGACTAAAGTCACGAGTGTTCTTAGATTGCATTATAAAAATCCATTTTACGGTTGCCTTCAATTTGAACTTGTTCCATTTTGGAACAAGTTTAAATTGAATAGTTCTTCATCATTATATATGTTTTTTAGATGTCTAGTTATCGCTTGTGACTTAATGTCAAATAGTTCCGCCATTTATTTTTGAGTTAACCACACAGTATCTTTATCCAGTGATGCAGTAAAATCTAATTCTAAATTTCCATTCACAAACTTAATTATTTCATAATTCTAAGCAAGGACACACGTGAATTTATTCATGTGAGGAATTGCTCTTGCCTCTTTTAAATATGCTTTTGCGGTGTCCTGAATCCTCAATTTTTTGTAACTAATGGAACCCTTATTTACCTTAGTTCCATCCAATGTTCTTATATCAAAGTACCCCGTAGCTCGTCTTCCAAATATGAAGTATTCTTTACCTTGATACAAAACTTTATCAAACAGGCGGAACCCTTTTATAAGGTACGGCGCCTGATTGCGTTTACGAATACCACCTTTACTGAAGTTGGATTTATGAATTTGCCGATTGTGATTTCGAACCACCTTCGTCAGATAATAAGTATCCAAAGGCTTGGCATACGGATACTTGCTGATACAGATGGCGTCATTGATATGACTTTTCTCTAAGTCTGTCTTTTCACGCAAGTACTTTGTAATATATCCATATGTCCCTGAAACAGGAACATCGACTTCTTTTCTTAGACGTTCCAACAAGGTTTTACGCATGATACCCATAAAAGTGGCATCACGATAGGTTTTTCCTCGTTTCTTGCCTTTTGGAAGTTCTAACTTTCCTTTGTGCAGAGCTTTATGACAATGTTCGCAAAGTGTAATCAGATTGCTAGGAGCATCTCCACCAGTCTGACGGCTTTCGATATGATGCACATGCAGTTTTATATTGTTATCATGTGTGCCACAGCATTGACAAGTATATCCATCTCGATGAAGCACATATTGTCTTGTGTTGTAGAAATCGTACTGTTCTCCAAGCTGATAATCAGTACCAACCGGTAAAGGTTTCCATTCTTTCATAGCTTTTAAACGCTGAAAGTCGAATTCTGCAGTCTCTACTTGAATTTCAGATATAGGCAGAATTTGACATATTCTCTTGATGGCTGTTATGTGTTCCTGAATCTTGACTTCGACTGACGGAGCCAGCCATCCTTTGTGTTTAGAATGCACACGATTGTTGAATTTTGGCTTTCTGTATCTTGTTTTTCGGCTCCTTCGAGAGCTACGCGAAGCTCGTCTTAATGATAACAGTTTTACAACATCATTACGAGGAGAAAGCTCCTCTTGATAGACAACCTTTTTCTCTGTTGTAGCCGCCATACCAATATGTTTACTTCCTGCATCTACACCAAGAGATACAGGCTGAATCTCTTTTGTACTTTGATACAAAAGTTGTATCGTAAATGGACAGCGTTTCACTACTTTAGCAAGATGACTGTTTAATAATCTTCTTACTTTTCCATGCCTTGTGGTTGGCATAAGTGGTTGTCCGTTGATATCTAGTACATATACCATGCAAGGCACTTCCTTTCTTTTTTGATATGTTTGAAGCGATAAGCCAGTACATATCGAACTGTAAATGACACCTTCGCCAATGTTAATAAGAGGTTTGATGGACAAAAGGCGATTGTCTACCACACACTGCTCCTACCTCACAGAACTGTTTAATATGTCCCCTTAGAGCCGCAGACTAGGCGTTACATCCACGGGTAACTATATATTCTCTCTTAACGTAGTGCTCAAAACACTTAGGCTAGTCAACTTAGGCTTTTACAAGCCTGCCAATTCATTGGCGGGTAGTTGACATGTACTCCAATCTTTCTTTATTTAAACGATCCAGATAATTATTTTCTTCATTAATTAACAAACTCTATATCATTTGCATAACCATTCCTTTATCGGTATAATACAAATAGAGAAAAGCTACTGGATACAGTGGTTGCTCTGAAATCATTCTAATGCTAAGGCACTAGTTTAACTTCTTTGCGGGAAAGGTGGACTAGTGTCTTTTGCATTTTTCGATAATCATTAACGTAAGTCGTAGTATTTGCACTAAAGCCATTAAACACATGGCAACGTCAACATAAAGATAAATGTACATATGACAACCTCCTACAATAATCGGAATCGAGCCGAGAACTCAAGCTAAATTACTTTTAATTTCAGAGGTACCACCCTACTATATCCAATAGCCAATTTCCATTATAAAGGTCCAATGTGAAAACATTATGAATTCCAATACGATTGTTCCTATTTCATCTAAAACGACTTATTTTCATTGATTTAGATAGAGTTAGCCTTGACATTTAAATATATCGATTATTTAATATACATACAGAAAGACTACTGGATACAGTGGTCACTCTGAATTATTTTATGTCAAAAGACACTAGTAATCCATTGCGCTTACGGGAACTAGTGTCTTTTACATTTTTCTATGATCATCAATGTGATTCTTAGTATTTCTACTAGTGCCAATAATACCATGGCAACATCAATATATAGATATATATACATAGACATCTCCTCCTCTTACAAAAAAATAGAAGGATCTTGCGAGAACGCAAGCAGATATCATTTTTAATTCCAAGGGTAGACGTTACTACATCCAGTAGCCAATTTCCATTATAAAACTTCAATGTGAAAACATTATTAAATCGCAAAGATTTCTAAAAAACATTTTTCCTTCATTTAAAGCATTATTGATATGTTTATCAATTATGTATATGCTAAAATATATAAAGGCAATAAGACGAAGGACAAACAGTGTATGGAAAAAATTAATTTTATATTTACAAAAAACGGATTTCATATTGATGAAACAAAAGAAGAGAATACTTCAAAATGGGCTAAATCATTCAAAAAAGACAAATATTTGGCACTTTATGAATTGGGATTTGAAAACAATCTAAAGGGATTGACGCCTAGTGCTTTTTATTTGTATCAACTATCATTGAAATTCATTGAACTTTTAAGTAATCGACCTGAACTAGAAGTAGCTAGAGAAGATACAAAGGTAGAACCATCCAATGAAGACTTAGAATATTTAATGTCTATTATTCCTTTTGCGATTGGTACAGAATTCATTGATGAAAAGTGGATTCAAAACTTATTTGAAAAGTTAAATAATCAATTCTGTTTGGATATGAAATCGTATAAAGGTACAGTTCAAATGTATCTTCAGGAAAAATCCCAAGATTTAAAAGTCGCAAAACGAATCTATTTTCATTTAGTCGAAAACGAAGAAGATATAGACTTTCCATTTGCGTTTTTAGCGACGTATGCCACAAAAGACAAAGAAAATCGAATTGTTCATATGCCACTAAAACATGCACTCGTCGAATATAAAAATGATCAAGAACAATTATTGAATTTATTATCCTGCCTAAATGTAGTAGCTCAAAAGAATACTTTGATTGCCCAATATATGGAAACAGGTGATTTATTTCATCCCATCAAATTGACAAGTAAAGAAGCCTATTCCCTATTAAAGAGTGTGCCTGACATTGAGGCTTGTGGCATTAAGTGTAGAGTACCAAATTGGTGGAAGAAAAAGTATTCTTCTGTAAAAATCAATGTGAATATTGGAGATACCAAGCCATCCATGTTTGGCTTTGACTCCATACTATCCTTACAACCATCTCTAATTGTTAATGGTCATGCCCTTACAAAGAAAGAAATTAGTGAACTTTTAAAAATGGAAGAAGGCCTTGCATGGTTAAAAGGTCAATGGGTAGAAATTAATCATAACAAGCTTCAACAACTTCTTGAACAAATGGAACAATATGATGGAACTATTACTTTAAAGGAAGCTTTGACAAAAACATATATGTCAAATGACGATGATATTGATGTCGATATGGGTATACAAATATCAAATGGAAAATGGCTAAGGGATATTTTAGGCAAATTGAAGAATCCTTCAAAAATCAAAAGCAAAGCTCAACCAAAATATTTAAACGCAACACTACGCCCTTATCAAAAGAGTGGATACAATTGGTTAAATCAAATGAATGATTTAGGCTTTGGCGCATGCCTTGCCGACGATATGGGTCTAGGAAAAACACTTCAAGTCATTTCTTTTTTAGAGAAGATGTATGAAAAAAAGAAAGATGGACATGTATTATTGATTGTTCCTGCATCCCTACTAGGAAACTGGTCAAAAGAAATAGATCGCTTTGCACCTAAAATGCCATATTATATCCTTCACGGAAAAAACAATATTGTACATGAAGACACATTTATCACTATAACAACCTATGGGATGGCATTACGCAATGTATTTTTACAAGAAAGAGTATGGGACTGTTTGATTTTAGATGAGGCACAAGCCATTAAAAATCCGGCAACCAAACAAACACGTGCTATTAAAAAGATTCCCAGCCATATGCGCATCGCAATGACAGGTACACCGATTGAAAATGACCTATCCAATTTATGGTCACTATTTGACTTCTTAAATAAAGGATTATTAGGTAGTGCATCTGAATTTAAGGAATACGCAAAGAAAGTACAAGCCTATCCTGAATATATGACAAAATTAAAAATGATGGTTTCCCCATTCATTTTAAGACGTCTAAAAACAGATAAAACAATCATTTCAGATTTACCAGACAAAATGGAAATCACAGAACATGTGGATTTGTCCAAACGACAAGTCGTTTTGTATCGCAAGGAAGTTGATAAAGCAGAACAAAAAATATTGGAATCCACTGGACTTCAAAGAAGAGGTATTGTGATTGCGTTATTGACGAAATTGAAACAAATCTGTAATCACCCAGACCAATTTATTCATGATACCAACTACAATCCAAAGGACAGTGGAAAATATGCGATGTTGAAAGAGTTGTGTGAAACCATCTATGAGAAAAGGGAAAGAGTATTGGTATTTACACAATATAAAGAAATGTGCGAACCCCTATCCCAATACCTAGAATCTATCTTCCATAAGAAGGGATATATTATTCATGGTGGTATTCCAGCTAAAAAGCGTACTGAAATCGTTGAAAAATTTAATGACGAAAATACATACGTTCCATATATCGTATTATCGTTAAAAGCAGCCGGAACCGGACTCAATCTAACAGCTGCCAACCACGTCATTCACTTTGACCGTTGGTGGAACCCAGCCGTAGAAAATCAAGCGAGCGATCGTGCATATCGTATTGGACAAACCAAAGAAGTCTTTGTTCATAAACTTGTTTCAAATGGAACTATTGAAGAAAAAATTGATAAATTAATTGAGTCTAAACAAGAACTCGCAAATTCCATTCTTGCCTCTAGCCAAGAAAAATGGATTACTGAACTAGATACAAACGAACTAATGGACTTATTAAGATTGGATGTGTAGATTATGGCAAAATATTGGACAGCAAGCATGCAATATTCGCAAATGAGCGTAGAAGAATTACAAAAAAAAGCACAAGAAAGTGTTAAAAACGCAAAAAACAAAGGAAAAGAAATGCATCCCATTATTGTGGACGGAAGGCAAATTGCAATAAGCTGGTGGGGCATGGCCTGGTGTAAAAATATCGAACAATATGCTGATTATGCCAGTCGCATCGAACGAGGAAAAAGATATGTTCGTTCCGGTGCTGTTGTGGACTTACAAATTGTTAAGGGTAAAGTAAAAGCCCGTGTACAAGGTACAAGAAAAACACCATACAAAGTGGAAATCAATATCAGTCCACTAAAAGAAGAAATTTGTGAAGACATCATTGAAAAATGTAGTTCACAAATCCAAAACTTACAAGAACTTGTGAACGGACAATTCCCAGAAAGTTTAAAAGAAATATTCCTATCCGAAAACGGACTCTTCCCAAGCCAAAGAGAAATTAGCTTCAACTGCAGCTGCCCCGACTGGGCCTTAATGTGCAAGCACGTTGCTGCCGTACTCTACGGAATTGGAACTAAACTTGATGAAAACCCGTTTTTATTCTTTGAGCTCAGAGGAATCGATGTCAATAAACTTGTAGACGTAACCATCAAGGACCACGTAGACTCACTACTAGAACACGCCAACATGCCACCAACAGATCGTGTAATGGATGATTCTTGTATCGAAACATTATTTGGATTAAAGTAATACATTAAAGACACTCATTTACACGAACGAGTGTCTTTTACATTTTTCTATGATAATCAATGTAATTCTTAGTATTTCTACTAGTGCCATTAAAATCATGGCAACATCAATATATATACATCATCTTCTCCTACAAAAAAATTGAAGGATCTGTAAAGAACACAAACAGATATCATTTTTAATTCCCGTAAATTTGTTGCGATTGTTCCTACTTCATCTAAAACGACTAATTTTCATTGAATTAGATAGGATTCAACTTGACTTTTATATATATCAATTGTTTAATAATCATACAGAAAGACTACTGGATACAGTGGTTCCTCTGAATTTATCTAATGTAAAGACACTAGTTTCATTCTTTGGTCAGGTGAACTAGTGTTTTTTACATTTTTCTATAATCAATAATGTAATTCTAAGTATTTCTACTAGTGCCATTAAACTCATGGCAACATCAATGTACAGATAAATATACATAAAACACGTCCTTGTACAAAATCGGAATCTTTGAGAACTCAAGATATCATCCTTTTTATTCAGAGGGTTCACCGTTACTACATCCAGTAGCCAATTCCTATTATAAATGTCCAATGTGAAAGTATTGTGAATTCCAATAAGTTTGTAACGATTGTTCCTATTTGATCTAAAATGACCTATTTTCATTGAATTAGATGCTCTAAATTTCTAAATTCATATAGAAAAAGAGAACGTCGAGTAAGCGTTCTCTTGAAGAAATTCTAAAATAATAATTGCAATCCCATCACAATGACCCACATATAAGCACAAGTCTTAGGAATCATCAATAACCCAATCTTAGGCTTTGTCTTAGACCACAACGTAACCGGGATATAACAACCAAACGAAATAATAATAGCTGCAACCATACGGTTCAAGTGTAAATCATACATATTTCCTGAAATCGCGTATAAAAGAATTACACCAATTCCAGTTACCGCAAATACGGCATTACGAATTACAGAAAGCTTCATGTTTCCTTCTTCTGAAGTCCAGTTATTTTGTGGTAAGAAACATACTACGATACGAATAATGGCTGAAATCCAAATCAAAGCTTCAATCCAAAGTGGAGCTGTAAGCGTTGGGAAAGTTAATTTCCAGATAAACAATAAGATAATATAGAATACTGTCATTGTGATTGAAGATACCTGCAATCCAATTCCAAGTTGTCTTTTGATTTTGTCATTTGTTCCATAAACAGCTCTTTTAATACGAGGAACCAAGTGGAATGCATCTCCTCCACATAATGTTAATGTTAATACGCCATATAAAATAAATAATGAATTTCCTTTTGAATATACAAAAAATAAGATTCCGGCAATTAAGTCAAAAATCAAATAACAAGCATCAAAAATTGCTTCCATCAAATCTGACATTTTAGGTTTATAGTTAGTTTTACTCATTTGAAATCATCCTTTCTGCATTGTTATACACTTTTTGAAATATATTCATAAACACTCTGATTTCTTCTTCAGTAAGACCCTCAAACATATCTTGTGCAAACTCCTTTTGCGCCCATTTACCATCCTCAATTACTTCACTGGCCAGTTGAAGCAAATGAATGGTGACACGTTTTTTATTTGTTGAATCCACTCTTCTTTCAATCAAGCCACGATCTTCTAATACTTTAAGTGAAGTGGAAACATGAGACTTTGTTGACTTACGAATACGAACAATATCCGCAGCCGTGTTGTATTTTGGATTATTGTAAAGAAACATTAATATGTCATACTCCAACTGTCTTAAATTGTGTTTTTCACAAACTCCCGACATTTTCATCTCATAATATCTCGTTATCGTTTTATGTTCATCCCAAAAGTGCATATGCATTCTCCTTATCGTTCTATTTAGAACGATAATATTCTATAGTGCTCCATTAGGTTTGTCAACATTTTTATTGCACCATTTCAAAAAAAATACTACTCTAAATATAGTGAAAGGAATTTGCTTATGCATATACAAAAACATAACTTTCAAACGATAAAATACCTCTTCTACATCTTAATGGCTGCAATTTTAGGATGGTTCCTTTTCATGCAAATATTTGGTGCAGACGAGCAAAAATATAACAACCCATCTGAATCCATCCTATATTCAGGCTCATTTTACTGGAATAAAGAAGATGGTTCTAAACAAAAAATAGATGTCCCAGGCACTTATGAAATAATGCCAGGCCAAACAATGGTCATTACCACAACACTTCCAAAAGATTATGATAAAACTGCTTTTGCGATTCGTTCTTCTTTACAAGACGTTAAATTTTATGTAGGAAATAAATTGCGTGCACAATACTCCACAAAAGATACGCGAATGGCTGGCAAAAATTCAGCAAGTCGATATGTCTTTTGTCCTACATCTTATAAGGATGCAAAAAAAACATTACGCATTGAATTAACGACCTATACCCCTAATTATGCAGGCATTGTGAATGAGATATATTGTGGAAATCAAGTCGAGATTTGGCAAGCCATATATAACCAATACGGTCTTCCAACATTGATTGCCTTCTTTATCCTTATTTTCGGCATTACATCCATCCTATTTGGAATTGCCCTAAAACACGTTTATCACACTAACTTTGACATGGAATACTTCGGATGGTGTATGGCTATGGGCTCAGTCTGGATGCTTGGAGAATCCAAAATACGACAAATTCTAGTTCCCAATGCTTCAGCCTTAGCATCCCTTTGTTTTGTGATGATTATGTTGAGTCCTTTACCTATGCTCTTCTATGCCGACAATATTCAAAACGGAAAACATCGAAGACTTTATCAAAACATTGGATATATCATACTTTTAAACTTCGCAATATCCTCCATTCTATATTTAACTAAAGTCAAAGACTACATTGAAACGTTGCCCGTTGCACAATTACTACTAGTCTTTGTGTTTATCCTAATATTCATTCATTTGATGCAATACATACGCAAAAACAAACAAACAAAATCCGACTACATTCTATTGATTGGACTCTTTCTAGTCCTAGTATGTGTTGCCATTGAATCTGTATCTGTTTATTTTGTCGCAACTATTTCAGGTATTTTTATTGGCATAGGCATGATTATATTGCTCTTCACCAATATTTTTCGTACCATCCAAAAGATTCATATCATAGAAGAAAAACGCCATCAAACGGAGTTGGAAATTGAAAAGAAAGAAAACAAAAAAATAACACTTCAAATGATGCAGACACTCTCTACAACCATTGAAGCCAAAGATGAATATACGCGCGGCCATTCTAAGCGTGTTGCTCAATATGCTACACTTATCGCAAAAAGTCTGGGTTGGACAAAAGATGAAATTCAAAACATTAAAAGCTGCGCATATTTACATGACATTGGAAAGATTGGTATTCCAGATCAAATTTTAAATAAGCCTGGCAAATTAACACAGGAAGAATTCAATTTAATCAAACAACACACCATCATCGGACAAGATATAGTAAAAGATGTAACGATTATTCCTCATTTAGATGAAGTCACAAGAAGTCATCATGAACATTATGATGGTTCAGGCTATCCCGACGGACTAAAAGGCAATGAAATTCCTATTCAAGCTCGTATTATAGCTATTGCCGATAGTTACGATGCCATGAATTCAAGAAGAATCTATCGTAATGCCCTTAGTTTTGAACAAATCAAAGAACGAATCAAAAAAAAATCGGGCACTCAATTTGATCCAGAAATTGCAGAAATCTTTCTTAAACTTATGGATAATAAGTCATTGTTGAATTTAGAACTCGAAAATACTCAAAGCCATGAAAATACTATTGATAAATTTATATCTGATGTTGTATCCACCATTCAAGATCAGGAAGGCACTAAGAATTATGATTACCTTACAGGCCTTCCTGTACGTAATGTAGGACAAAAAATGATTGCATCATCCATGCAAAAAACAAATGGATGCCTAATCTTTTTAGATATGGATAATCTAAAGAAAATCAACGATGTCTATGGACACAAAGCTGGAGATAGAGCACTAAAAAGCTTAGGAAAATTATTACTCGACATTCCATTAGATAAAATCACATGTCGTATGGGAGGGGATGAATTCCTACTCTTTTTGCCTAATGTTAGTCCTGAACAAACTGAAAACACAATCTCAAATTTAATTAAGCAATTCAAAGAATCTATAGAAAAAGATAGTGAAACACACTTTGCCGCATTATCTGCCGGTATGCTCATGACCACAAAAAATGATAATTTTGAAGATGCTTGTTCAAAAGCTGACAAAGCCTTATATTATGTGAAACAAAATGGTAAAAACAACTATTCTTTCTACAATCAGATTCAACATAAAAATACATCCAATAATACGGCAGACTTAAAATTAATCGCAAAATCCCTACAAACAAGCGGAAGCTATACAGGCGCTTTAAGTCTAGACTTTAGAGAATTCACTCGACAATATGAATATATCCATCAATTGATGGTTCGCAATCAATGGAATTGTTATCTAATTATGGTTACGATGGAAACCGTACAAGATACACTTCCATACATTGAAGAAATTGAAGAAGCATTAACACATATGGGTGAAGCCATCCACAAAAACATTCGAAAAGTTGATGTTTGTACACGCTATAGTGCTATGCAATATTTGATTATTCTATCCCAACCAATGGAATCAGAAATTCCAAATATTATGACCCGCATTTTTATGCAGTACTATAAGCTTCAAAACAACCAAAACTTCACACCAACCTATGAATATATCATTATGAAGGATTAAAGGAGATTGACCACAAAGCGTCAATCTCCTTTTCTAATCTAACAACCACTTCCATGCAGGAATCATATCAATCTCAATATCATCACATTTTAATATAGTTTCCTCACTATTTGTGATAAGAAGACACTTTGTATTTGGAATGAAATCATTCAATTTCACAAATGCCCTAGTTTCACGTTCTAAAGTATCTACATTCTCTAATACTTGCATACTCACCTGTATTGCCAAATTTTCACTTGGAACATAAAAATCTACTTCGATATTATTTTCAAAGAAATACACATTTTCAAATCCATATCTTCGAATCAGCTCAACCGCAACCAAATTTTCCAATTGAGCTGTTTTACAATCCAACAACATCAATCCTAGTAACCCAGTATCCATGAAATAATACTTAGGAGATGTCTGTTTTGATGCATAATTTTGCAAAGAGAAAATAAGATATGAATCCAACATATGCCCTACATAATTGATCACCGTTTGTTTTCCAATAGAAATACCAGCACTTTTCACTATATTCGTTAATCGATTAAAAGACAAAGCTTTCGTTACAGACTCCGCAATCTTCTTTAAAATTAATCGTACCGCAAAATCATTTGTAATTTTATTTCTCGTGATGATATCCTGCAAATATACAGTTTGATAAATATTATTTAAAAACACTCTTTTATTTTTAATATCCACCAATTCAGGAAAAGCTCCACACGTCACATACTGTTCATATTGACTAACAATATCTGCACGCTGCTTCGTACTCATTTGATCAAGCCGTACATTCTCAATATGATTTGCACTCAAATATTCCTTAAATGAATATGGAAATACATTCACAATCATGAATCTGCCACCTAAAGTAGAAGCTATTTCTTTGCTTAACATCTTACTATTACTTCCTGTGATATTGATTCGATACTTCATGTCCGCAACTCTACGAACAAATTTTTCCCAACCATCAACATTCTGAATCTCATCTAAAAACAAGTATGGTTTTCCTTTCGAACCAGAAAATTCAATACCAATCTCTAATATTGTATTTAAATCATCCACACCAACTTCCAATAAACGCTCATCCTCGAAGTTCACATATACAATTTGTGACGATGGAATTCCATCATTCATTAAGTTATGAATCTGTTGATACATCATATATGATTTTCCCGTTCTTCGAATACCGACAAAACAATAGTTTACATTTTCTTCTAGATCATAATCCCTAAAAATCAATGGATTATCAAGATACATCTCCTTCTGATCAATTATTATTTGTTTCAAAATATCTCGATTCATATGTACCAACCTCCTTTGCCTTATCATATGTAGATATTGTCTTACTCACAAGACAATGTTAATACTTTTTTGTCTTATACGCAAGACAATATTTATATATTTTTGTCTTGTTCGCAAGACAAAAGCCTTCCGAATAAATTTGTATACTCGTAAGTATACTACTCGTGAGTATACATACATTCAACGATTCTTTCACTGTATATTTCTTTATTCTCCCAGTTCATCCAACATATCATCTACACCATCACGATAACTTTCATCATTATCATAACGATCCTCATCATAATCACCAGAATATGCATCATCACTTCCTTCATCATAAGATGAAGACGAAGAAGATGATGAGTTTGAACTTTGTCCCTCTTTCTTTTTACGTTTTTCTTCCCTTGCCCTAAATTCATTTTGTTCAGCTTTTCGTCTACTCTCAATACGATACTGCTTCTGTGCCATATCCCATTCTGCCTCTTCCTTTTTCAAAGACATATAGCCATATCCAAATAAAAGTCCAATAATGATCAAAAAAATAATTCCACCCTTACCATTTAACGTTTCTTCCTGTTTAATAGCTACTGAAGCCCTAGCTTGGTTTACCTTTCTAGAAGATTGACTCACATGCCCACTACAAATCTTTGAAGATCTTGTTACACTCTTATTAGATGAAATGCCACCCTGATTTACCTTACGAATCTTTAAAGATTGTGCTTTAGACGGAGTTGTCTTCACCATTTTAGGTGATTCAACCATCACTTTCTTATGTATATCCAGCAATCTTCTAAATATAAAATGAGCCAACCAATTAATAAAGGCATCCTCAAAATCAATACTCATACATGTTAATACACTAAGAAACGCAAGTAGATCATCATCAAAATAATCATCCTCACACCAAGGCTCTTCATAAAGCATTTTTTGAACTTCATCCTCTGATTTACCATCATATTTTCGAATCAGCTCATCATCACTCATATCCAAGATTTTCTTAACTCCATCACCAACGATTTTCTTACGTGTTTCTATATCTAATTTCTTAGACTTCTTTCTCTCTGCTTTTTTAGGTAAATCAGGCAACTCTGTTTCATTCTTCTCAGTAATAGGTACATCTACACCATACTGCTGCATTACCTGTATTAACTCTTTAGTTAGTAAACCCTTTTTATTAGCCTGAATATATATTTCTTCATAAATTGGACAAAGACTACAAGCTTCACTAAACTTACCTTCGTCAATTAAAGAATTTAGTAACTCCATAAAACCATATGAACTATATCCCTTTATACACTCTTCACAAATTGAGGCATAAAAGTGTCTTAAATAAACAGGAATAAATACAGAAATATAAAAATCATTTTCTTTACATTGTTTAGAAACATCATCAATATGTTTCTTTATTTTACTTGAATCCAAAATCATACGATAAAGCATACTCGCCAAAGGATTGCACAATATACCAAAGTTCACATTCTGACAAGACTCTAACATTTTTTCTTTCACAAGTTCAATTTCTACATTAATCTGACTTGTACTTCCCTGCATCATTAATATACGAATCTTTTCAAGACTATCTATATCACGATTCAAATTATTCGTATTCATATTTGTAAAAGAAAGTTCAATATCTTTATATTCACCACAAATTAGTTTATTCTCTACATCCTTTACTAAACTTGAATACTTTTTTTTACACTCATTATAATATTCATACCAATCTAGAAACTCTTTTGAAATTATTATATTCTCCATTCAATATACCCCTGCATTCTAGCCGCCTCATACAAAGGATGCATATGCGCTTCTAACTTATACTTAAACTCATATTCCGTATTTTCTTTGACATACAATTCTTCAATAGCCCACAAAGACTGAAGATTCTTGGCATAGCACTTCTCAAATAGCTTATGTATTAAATCATATTCTACAACACTCTTATATAAGTCATACTCCATATTCGCCATCTTATTAAAGTACAAATCCCACTCTGGCAAATGATTACTCTTTGAGCGATTTGCGCTCGCATTGCTCGGTATCAAATTCCACATTTCATCATGTGCTACATAAGACCACGGAATGAAGTGATCCACATCAAACGTAGATTCTAATTTATTACCTGTATATATATCCACAATTTCTTTATTTGACACTTCAATATGCGCATTCCACAATTCACGAACTCTTTCTAAATGCCTTACATTATTCCTTTCATCATCCAGTTTATTAATAATTCCAGGCACGCCCGGATTGATCATTTGAAGAAATTGAATCTTATTATACTGAATCCAATTTTTAATGATCAAATAATTATCCATTAAGAAAGGAATCCAAGCTTCCTGCAAAACAACACACTTACCAATCCCAACTCCATTCTCAATAATATAAGGCAGATGAATTTCTTGATTCAATATTTGAATATATTCAATACGATACGCATCCCCTTTATCCTGAGTAAGTTCAGATGAAAAACTACTCAATAATTTATAGGGAACATTCTTTGCCAACTTTCGCTTATATTCCAAAACCAAATGATTCTGTTCTTTTAATACACTAC
Organism: uncultured Solobacterium sp.; assembly: GCA_900547815.1. Classification (GTDB taxonomy): domain Bacteria; phylum Bacillota_I; class Bacilli_A; order Erysipelotrichales; family Erysipelotrichaceae; genus Holdemanella. Next base: position 8,427 of record URHY01000029.1, on the reverse strand, counting down.
GAATTTCATCTGGTTTAGAATTCTCATTTAAAGCCGTATTTTCAATCAAGACATCAATAGCTCGATTGATCGCATCTCTTCTTTCTCCTTCAATCATTGGGCCCAAAAACAAATGATACTGTGTTACTGTATACCAAGCTGACACAATCATTTCATCAAAGATTTCGTCAAATGAAAAACGATATTTTTTCAGCATCAAATTCATGATAGCTTCTAACCAATAAAATTTGTAGCACTGCGTAGGATGATCCAACATACTCCCAAAAGCTCGATAATCCAGTTCTCCAGAATACACATCGTTCTTTATAAATTCCATATTCATACCCATGTTCTTTCTACTAAATTATTATAACCTTTTCGATCTATGATTTCATTTTTATGCTGGTATAATATTAGGTATGAACTATCAAAATATACAGAGCGGCCTATCCACCGCATTTCTAGACAAAAATATATCTTCCAACATATTATATCGACCACAATTTATTTCAAACGATTATAAGAATGGAAGAAAAGTATTAAGCACCATTGAAGATGAACTATTACACTGCGACTCTTTTCTAATCAGTGTAGCCTTCATTACCATGGGAGGAATTACCCCCTTGCTTCAAACTCTTCGTACGCTAGAAGATAAAGGCATCAAAGGTAAAATTCTAACAACGGACTATTTAGCTTTTAGTGATCCAAAAGCCTTAGACAAACTAGCTACATTTTCCAATATTGAACTTAAGATGTATCTAGTGCCAGACTCAAAGAATGGTTTTCATACCAAGGGATATATCTTTCAATCCGATGAAATCTATAAAATTCTTGTAGGTTCTAGCAATATGACAAATACGGCTCTAACGACAAATCGCGAATGGAATACGAAAATTGTTTCTACAAAATCCGGTGAATTCGTTTCTGAAATGTTAGATGAATTTGAAGAATTATGGAATCACCCAAATACATATTCCTACAATGCATTTATTGGTGCTTATAGAGTGCATTATGAAGAATACAAAAAAGTGAAACAAAAAGAAGAAATTAAATTACCTTCTAAACAACTGATCCCAAATTCTATGCAACAGGCTTTTATTTCAAGTCTTAGAAATATTCGTAATTCTAACGAATCAAAAGCCCTATTAATCAGTGCAACCGGAACAGGAAAAACATATGCCTCAGCTTTTGCGCTGCAAGACCAAAATCCAAAAAGAGCCTTATTTCTAGTACATAGAGAACAAATTGCAAAACAAGCTCTTCAAAGCTATAAAAATGTATTTGGCAACACAAAAACATTTGGACTATTATCCGGAAATAGTAAAAATACCAATGTAGACTACTTATTCGCTACCATGCAGACAATGTCTAAAAAGGAAGTGTATTCTAATTTTGATCCAAATACATTTGATACGATCATCATTGATGAAGCCCATCGCATCGGAGCTAAAAGCTATCAAGAAATCATGGACTACTTTAAACCAAAATTCTGGCTAGGAATGAGTGCCAGCCCAGAAAGAACGGATGACTTTGATGTATATGCAGCCTTCGACCATAATATTGCCTACGAGATTCGTCTTCAACAAGCATTAGAAGAAAACTTATTATGTCCATTCCACTATTTTGGCATTACCGACTTTTTAACAAACGGCAACGAAACCGATTTTACAGACTTCAATTATTTAACATCCAACCAAAGAGTCGACTACATTATCGAACAAACCAACTATTATGGATATAGTGGAGAACGTGTTAAAGGACTCATGTTTTGTAGTTCAAAAAAAGAAGCGGCTGCCCTTAGTGAAAGATTAAATCTAAGAGGATATAGAACCCTAGCCTTGAGTGGCGATGATTCTCAAGAAAAAAGAGAAGATGCGATTGATCGCTTAATATCCAATACAAGAAGTGACTATCTACAATACATATTAACCGTAGACATTTTTAATGAAGGTGTGGACATTCCTGAAATTAATCAAGTTGTGTTATTAAGACCAACGCAATCACCCATTGTCTTTGTGCAACAATTAGGTCGAGGCCTAAGAAAATCAAAAGACAAAGAATATGTTGTCATTCTAGATTTCATTGGAAACTACAAAAATAACTTTATGATTCCAATCGCCCTATCTGGAGATCGTTCTTATAATAAAGACAACATAAGACGCTATGTACTTGAAGACGAAAGAATCATTCCTGGATCAAGTACAATTCACTTTGATGAAATCAGTAAGAAACAAATATTTGCTTCCATTGATACAGCTAACTTTGCGGATATCAAACTCATTAAGGACAGTTATAAAAATCTAAAGAATAAACTAGGAAGAATTCCTACTCTTATGGATTTTGAAACCTATGGAGAAATTGATGTACAAAGAATTTTCGACAACAAATCATTAGGATCTTACTACGCCTTTTTAAAGAAATATGAAAAAGATTATAAAATAAGATTGAATGAACTTGAAGAAAGCTTTATTAAATTTATTTGTACAAAACTAGCCAATGGAAAAAGAAAGATTGAACTTGAAATATTAAGCAATATTTTAGAAGATAAAATTGATATATTCCCTAATAATCTATCAAAAAATGAATATACAAATGTAATCAATATTTTTACCAATGAATTTCCAACCGGTTCTGGAAAGAATACATTTAAAGATTGTATTTTTATGGAAGATAATAAAATTTCAAAACCATTTAAGACATGTTTAGAAAACAAAGAATTTAAATCCATGGTAAAAGAAATCATTGAATACGCATTGGATCAATATAACAAACATTATAAGAATACGTATAAAGATACAAACTTTGTACTCTACCAAAAATATACATATGAAGATGCATGTCGCTTGTTAAATTGGCAACACAATGAAGTTCCATTAAACATTGGCGGATACAAATATGATCAAACAACCAAAACATTCCCTGTCTTTATCAATTATGACAAGGCAAATGATATTCAAGATACAATCAAATATGAAGATCATTTTATCAATGAAAGTCAATTGATTGCGATATCCAAATCCGGAAGAACCACTAGTAGTGATGACGTACAAAACTTCTTATATGCCAAAGATAGAGGTATTGAAGTTCATTTGTTTGTGCGAAAAAACAAAGATGATAAAACAAGTAAAGAATTCTATTATTTAGGTAACATGCAAGCAGAAATTGATAAGACAAAACAGTTTATGATGCCAAACACACAAAAAACAGCCGTCGAAATCTTATGGCAATTAGATACACCCGTAAGAGAAGACATTTATCGATATATTGTAGAGGAGTGATTTTTTGAAAACAATACACGTAGTAGCCGCCATTATTAAAGATGGTAATAAATTATTCGCCACCCAAAGAGGTTATGGAGAATTCAAAGACGGATGGGAATTTCCAGGCGGAAAAGTAGAACCGAATGAAACAAGTAGACAAGCCATTGTTCGTGAAATCAAAGAAGAATTAGATACAACCATCCAAGTTGAAGAATACTTTGATACCGTCGAATATGACTATCCAAACTTCCACCTATCCATGGAATGTTTCATTTGTACAATTCTTGAAGGAAAGCTAACACTATTAGAACACGAATCTGCCAAATGGCTTACTAAAGAAACATTAGATTCAGTAGATTGGCTACCTGCAGATTTAGGATTAATCAAGAAATTAAAAGACATATTATAATCCCATACAACATTTTAAAACGCAAAAAAACGAGCATTTTATCTTTACATAAAGAATAAATGCTCATTTTCATTTTATCCAACTGTCAAACATTTACACAAATTTTATAATCCATATTTATTTTTCAACTCTTCCATCACAGTTTCACCATCAACCATTTCTCCAGAATACATTTGTTGCAAACCTTCATATACTGCTTTGGCTTCTTCTAATTCTTTTAAAGCATTCATCTGTACACCCCCTATTCTAAGAAAAAATCAAAATTCCATACAACATTTTATTAGTTCTAAAAGCATCTATTTATACTTTATTTAAAGCACATATCAAGGCTTTTATGCAACCCAGCTATCAAATAATCAACAAATTTATGAGAATTAATAATGTTTTCACATTGAAGTTTTATAATTGAAATTGGCTGCTGGATGTAGTTGGTGGTTACCTCTTGTTAAGGAGTTTTGAAGCCTTGAATCTTGAGTTCCGGGTAAGTAGATCCTTCTATTTTTTTTACAGGAGGAAAGCTTATGTATATATATCTACATATTGATGTTGCTTTTGTGTTATTTGCCATAGTAGAAATACTAAAAGTAACATTGATTATTATAGAAAAATGCAAAAAGCACTAATCACCAGTGACAATGGAAAAAGATTAGTGCTTCAGCATTAATTTTATTTCAGAGTAACCACTGCTTTTCCAGTAGTCGTTCTCTATAGGTATTATACAGATAAACCAAATGTATTTCCACAGAAAAAGCTAAAAATCCCATACAACATTTTAAAGCGCAAAAAAGCGAGCATTTCATCTTTACATAAAGAATAAATGCTCGTTTTTCTTTTGCCCAACTGTCAAACAATCAACAAATTTATAGGAATTAATAATGTTTTCACATTGAAGTTTTATAATTGAAATTGGCTACTGGATGTGGTTGGTGGTTACCTCTTGTTAAGGAGTTTTGAAGCCTTGAATCTTGAATTCCAGGTAAGTAGATCCTTCTATTTTTACAGGAGGAAAGCTTATGTATATATATCTACATATTGATGTTGCTATGTGCTTATTTGCCATAGTAGAAATACTAAAAGTAACATTGATTATTATAGAAAAATGCAAAAAGCACTAATCACCACTGACAATGGAAAAAGATTAGTGCTTCAGCATTAATTTTATTTCAGAGTAACCACTGCTTTTCCAGTAGTCGTTCTCTATATGTATTATACAAAGAAACCGAATGTATTTCCACAAGAAAAGCTAAAAATCCCATACAACATTTTATCAATGTCAAAAGCATCTATTATTACTTTATTTAAAGGCAATATTGAGATTTTCATGTGATTCAACTGTCAAATAAATTTCAAATCGATTAAAATTCCATACAACATTTAATTAGTTTTAAAAACATCTATTTTCACTTTATATAAAACATACATCAAGGCTTTCACTTAATTTAACTGTCAAAAAAAAGAATAATTCAAACGAACTATCCTTTCTTTGGTTGAATCCAATATACACTTTCTGCAACACGAACTTTCAAACCATCCATTATCATTTCTTTTTGTTGAAAGTTTGCCAAAACATTCAAACGATTCCAGAAAGTTCTTTCGCAAGTGGATTTCCCATCAATAAAACATTCCATTTTGCGTCTCCCTCGACGTCTATCATAGAATATTCTGAATCCGCTTACAAGTCTTGACTTTTTTTATTTTTATGATTCTTTACTTTACAGAAATGACTGTGTATCCCGCATTAGTCACGGCATCAATCAACATCTGATCTGTAACACTATCTGTACAATTTAAGGTGGCTGTTTTTTCATCTAAACTAACCACTACATCACTTACACCCTCTACTTTACTTAGAGCATCCTTTACGTGTGCCACGCAATGCATACACATCATGCCATCTACTGTTACTATTTTTTTCATTTTCTTTTCCTCCTTATATTCAACGGGAATATAACCCGCATCTTTAACCGCTTGTTTTAAAGCCAACTTATTTACTTGTTGCACATAGTCAATATCGGCCTTACCCAAATTATAATCCACACGAACTTCTTTTACATTTGGAACCTTCTTTAAAGCATCTTCTACTAACCATGCACAATGTCCACAAGACATACCATCAATATGCATTGTGTACGTTTTGACTTCTTCACTTTGAACTTTAGGTTTAAAATAACGAAGTCTCAATGCGTTTGTGACAACACAAACACTACTCAAAGACATACATGCAGAACCAATCATTGGTGACAATCTTAGTCCAAATACAGGATACAATAATCCTGCCGCAACTGGAATTCCTAGAATGTTATAGAAGAAAGCCCAGAATAGATTCATCTTAATATTTTTAATGACATCATTTGATAAATCAATAGCCGTCACAACATCCAATAAAGAACTCTTCATTAAAATCACGTCCGCACTATCCAAGGCAATATCCGTTCCAGCACCAATCGCAACACCAATATCAGCACGCATCAAAGCAGGCGCATCATTGATACCATCACCCACCATCATAACCTTCTTACCTTGTTCTTGAAGTTTACGAATCACACTCTCTTTATCTTGTGGCAACACATCACTAATCACTTCATCCACACTTAAAGATTTACCAATCGCATTAGCCGTCTTATGATTATCTCCAGTCAACATAACCACATGCATATTCTTTTGTTTAAACTGCTCTAAGGCAACCTTACTTGTACTACGAATAGTATCCGCCACGCTAATTAAACCAATCACATTTTGATCTTCCACAAAAATCAATGGTGTTTGGCCTAAACTTGCATAAGCATCTAAGTCTGATAACACATTTTGATTTATTCTAATATTTTTCTCTTCTAATAACCTTTTATTTCCAGCCAAATATACATGGCCATTTAACTTAGCCTGAATACCACGACCCGAAATATTTGTGAAATTTTCTGGTTGTTGAAGCTTACTGTTCTTATCTTTCGCATATTCTACGATTGCCTGTCCCAAAGGATGTAAAGAACCACTCTCTAAGCTAGCCGCAACCGAAATAAAGTCATTCGTACTTATATTTGTGTATACCTTAATACCTTGAACACTTGGCTTTCCTGAAGTAATCGTACCCGTCTTATCCAATACAATCGTATCAATTGAATGTAGTTGTTCTAATATGGCAGCCGACTTAATTAAAATCCCATTTTCCGCAGCCTTACCCGTACCTACCATAATCGCAACAGGCGTAGCTAATCCTAATGCACAAGGACAAGAAATAACCAATACACTAATCGCATTCGATAACGCAAACTGAATCGTTTGACCACTGATCAACCATGCAATCAAAGTAATCAATGATATTGCGATGACCACTGGAACAAACACACCACTCACTTTATCAGCCAAACGAGCTATTGGAGCTTTTGAATTTCCTGCATCATCCACTAACTGAATGATCTTAGCCAAAGTTGTATCTTCACCTACTTTTTCAGCCTCAAACTGAAAAGTACCATTTTCATTCATAGTAGCCGAAATCACTGAATCCCCTACATTCTTTTCTACCGGAAGACTCTCACCCGTAATCGCCGACTGATCTACATAACCTGTTCCTTGAATAATTTTTCCATCTACTGGAATTCTTTGCCCTGGACGAATCACAACTATATCATGAATTCGAATACTTTCACTTGAAACAACAACCTCTTTACCATCCCTTAAGATCGTCGCATTTTTTGGTGCTAAGTCCACCAACTTATCTAAGGCATCACTCGTTTTTGCCTTAGATCTAGACTCCAAATACTTTCCAACACTGACCAAAGTCACAATAGTTGCAGCCGACTCAAAATACAAAGAGTGCATAGCCATATGAGCCATTTCCATATTCTGTACACCAAAATAATAAGCCATCTGATATATACCGACTAAGCCATACACAAAGCTTGCACCCGAACCTATCGCAACTAAAGAATCCATATTTGCAGATTTTTTAATCAAAGCCTTAAATCCTGTAATAAAGAAATGTCTTTGAATAAACAAAATAAATAGACAAAGAATCAACTGTGTTAAAGCTGAAACCATCATCCATTCCATACCCTCTAGAATAGGAAGGCCCACCATAGGACCCATCGCAATTAGAAGTAAAGGAACCAATAAAACTAAACTCAAAATCAATCTTTGTTTAGCACTTCTTTGATCTGATTCAACCCTGTCCTGACGATTCTGCCATTCTTTACGAACCTCTGTCTTTTCACCATGCACACTAGCTCCATAACCAATTTGTTTGACAGCTTCACAAATAGCTTGTTCATCCACTTTATCTTGATCAAATTCAACCTTCATTGAATTCGACAATAAAGAAACATCACAATGATGAACTCCATCTAATTTAGAAACAGCCTTTGTCACATTGGCCTGACAAGCCGCACATGTCATGCCTGTCACATCAAATTTTTCTTCCATTAAAACCACCTACTTTAACTTCTTTACTAAATCCATAACCTCACTCATGATTTCTGTATTTCCATTTTGCACATCTTCAACCACACACGTATTTAAGTGTTCCTGCAACACAATATATCCAAATGCCTGCAAAGCACTCTCTACAGCCGCTACTTGCACCAAGATATCTCCACAATAACGATTCTCCTTCAACATATTCTCAATCCCATTTAATTGTCCTACCATACGATGAAGACGATTCGTTAACTGCTTGATTTCTTTCTCATCTCTAGGCTGATGTTTTTTATGACAACACTCACTCATTGATCTCGTCGAGTAGACTTTGTCTCGACTTTCTCTCCTTTCATCAATATAAAATAATTT
>URHY01000028.1 GCA_900547815.1 uncultured Solobacterium sp. | reverse complement strand
ACCCTATAATTTTTGAAGCCAACTTTTAGTCGACCCTATCTAATTGCGGATTACCCTTTTAAGATTAACCAATTTTCTTTTTACCACCCATGTAAGGTTGTAATACTTCTGGAATCAAGATTGATCCATCAGCTTGTAAATTATTTTCTAAGAATGCAATCAACATTCTAGGTGGAGCTACACAAGTGTTGTTTAATGTGTGTGCAAAATATTTCTCACCATTTTCACCCTTAACACGAATCTTTAAACGACGTGCTTGAGCATCTGTTAAGTTAGAGCAACTTCCAACTTCGAAGTATTTCTTTTGACGTGGAGACCATGCTTCAACATCCACTGATTTACATTTTAAATCTGCCAAATCACCTGAACAGCATTCCAATGTACGTACTGGAATATCCAACGTTCTGAAGAATTCTACAGTATTCATATACAATTTTTTAAACCATTCCATACTATCTTCTGGTTTACAAACAACAATCATTTCTTGTTTTTCAAATTGGTGAATACGATATACCCCACGTTCTTCAATACCATGAGCACCTTTTTCTTTACGGAAACAAGGTGAGTATGAAGTGTAAGTATATGGAAGATTTTTTTCTTCAAGAATTGTATCTTTAAACTTACCAATCATAGAGTGTTCACTTGTACCAATCAAATACAAATCTTCACCCTCGATTTTATACATCATACCTTCCATTTCTGCAAATGACATTACTCCATCCACAACTGAACTACGAATCATATATGGTGGAATTACATAAGTAAATCCTTTTTTATCAATCATGAAATCACGAGCGTAATTTAAGATTGCTGAATGTAGACGAGCAATATCACCCATTAAATAATAGAATCCATTACCTGCTACACGACGTGCTGCATCTAAATCAATTCCACTTAAACGTTCCATAATTTCAGTGTGATAAGGAATTTCAAAATCAGGAACAACAGGTTCACCAAATTTTTCTAATTCAACGTTTTCACTATCGTCTTTTCCAATAGGAACACTATCGTCAATAATGTTTGGAATCTGCATCATTTTTTCTGTTACAGACTCTCTTAATTTAATTTCTTTTTCTTCTAAAGCTGTTAACTCATGAGCAATCTCTGCCATTTGTTGCTTAATTTCTTCAGCTTCTTCTTTTTTACCTTGCCCCATCAACTTACCGATTTCTTTAGAAATCTTTTTACGATTAGCACGTAAATCATCCGCATGTTGCTGTGTTTGACGAAGTTCTTTATCCTCCATCAATACTTCATTTACTAAAGGCAATTTGTAGTCTTGGAACTTTTTCTTAATGTTCTCTTTGACAATGTCCGGGTTTTCACGGACAAATTTCATATCTAACATGATATCCTCCTCTGCAAAAAAAAGAGACACTCGCACCCATAAAGGGACGATGTCTCGCGTTGCCACCCTTTTTACCATATATATACATATATGATCTCTTAACATGATAACGGTATGTACCGGATCAAACTACTCTATTTCATTCAATCACTCAAAGGTGCTGTTCAATCAATCATATCAGTATTTTCACCAACCATACTGTCTCTAATTCATATATGAAATAATCTACTTATCCTTATCTTTGTTTTCACCACATTTATACCATTAAAACAAAGACAAAGTCAACCGCTTATTCTGTAAAATAGCCTCATCAAATCGGATTTATCATATGATTCTATTTATCTACAAATCATATTCAATATCACAATTATATATAGTATTAAAATATAAGAAATCCATCTATAATCCATTCCCATGAATATTAAAAACTGAATAAACAAAAGTAACCCTAATAGAGAAAAGAAGGCATAAATTCGTTTTGTTGAATTATCATAATACAAATAATATAAGCCAATTACTGCCATTGCAAAAATAGCGCCAATACATAAAGATCCTATAATGCTTCCATGACCAGAAATATAAACACATGCCGCAACAAAGATCATACATAATAAGGAAATTTTATCTGCTTTTCTATCTTGTCTAAAACTTTCCATTTTGTATGCATCTAAATTGTGAATAATATTTGTGACTTCTTCATTCGAATAATTCAAACTCTTTTTACATGATATCAATTCAGCCACAGAAACGTGCAAAGATTCAGATAGGGCAGGTAACAATTGAATGTCTGGATATCCTATTCCACGTTCCCATCGGCTAACAGCTTTATCTGTGACATGCAGCTGTTGAGCTAATTCCATTTGCGTCATATTGTTTTCTTTTCTTAACTTACAGATAAACATTCCCATATCTTTTGCGTTCACATATATCACTTCTTTCTATAATAATTTATATTTATTCTATCAAATTGGCAATCAACGCGTCGTTTATATAATGTATTCGGGTTATTTTTATCTGATTTATCATATGAAAAAGGAGCAAAATCATAATTCTACTCCTTACATGCTTTATTCTTCTGTGTTTTCTTCGGATTCTACTTCAGGCTCTTCATGATCTACCAATGTCATACGCGTTACTTTCGCATCTCCATTTAAGTTGATCAATCTTACACCTTGTGTATTTCTTCCGTAGATTCCTACATTCTCTAAAGCTACACGAATCATAATACCATCACTGGCAACAATCATCGCATCTTCTTTACCAGTAACAGCACGCATACACATTAGCTTACCAGTCTTTTCTGTGATATTAATTGTACTAACACCTTTTTTACCACGAGAAGTCAAACGATAGTCTTCAAACTTACTACGCTTACCATAACCATTTTCAGAAACAACAAGAACTGTATCTCCTTCACTTGATAGTGCAGCACCTACAACTTCACTGCCATCACAATTGAATCCCAATACACCACTTGCGCTACGTCCCATAATACGAACTTGATCTTCATTAAATCGAACAGCTTTACCATTTGATCCAGAAATGATTACTTCATCTTGTCCTGTAGTTAATTTCACAAAACGCAATTCATCATCTGTTTTCAAACTAATCGCAATCTTACCATTACGATTGATATTTTCAAATTCAGATACGGATGTACGTTTCACAATACCATTCTTTGTAACAAATAATAATGTTTCACTTTCATCATCTTTAGGAACTGCAACAAGAACATTTACTTTTTCACCTTTTTCCAAAGTCATTAAATTGACAATTGGAATTCCCTTAGATGTTCTAGATCCACTAGGAACATTGTATCCTTTTAATCGATATACACGCCCTTTATCTGTAAACAACAATAAAAAGTCATGTGTCGACATTGAAATCATTGTATCAATAGAATCCTCTTCATTTAACGTTAATGATTTGATTCCACGACCACCACGATTTTGAGCACGATATGTATCTACAAGCTGACGCTTAATATACCCTGACTCTGTTAATGTGATAATCACATCTTCTACTGGGATTAAATCTTCATCTTCCATATCAACAGAAGCATCACTAATTTCAGTTCTTCTTTCATCGCCATATTTCTGATCAATTTCATTTAGATCATCACGAATGATTTGAAGAACACGATCATGATTTGCTAAGATATCCTTCAAATCTTCAATCGTCAATAATAATTGTTGATATTCATTTTCAATCTTATCTCGTTCCAATCCAGATAATCTTCTTAACTGCATTGCCAAGATAGCTTTAGCTTGAATCATGCTCAATCCAAACGCATCACATAAATCTTGAGATAAACCGGCCTCATCTTTTTTAGAACTACGAATCATATGAATAACTTCATCAATATGATCCATCGCAATACGCAAACCTTCTAAAATATGTGCACGATCTTGTGCTTTCTTTAACTCAAACTGTGTTTTTCTTACAACTACATCAACCTGATGATCAATATAATCATGAATAATATCTTTTAAAGGCAATTGTTTAGGACGACCATTTTCAAGTGCCAACATATTGATACCAAATGAAGTTTGAAGTGGTGTTAATCTAAACAACTGATTTAAGATTACTTCTTCCTGTGCATCCTTCTTTAACTCCATTACAATACGTATACCTTCACGGTTACTTTCATCATTTAAATAAGTAACACCTTGGATAGCTTTATCACGAATCAAAGAAGCCATCTTAGTAATTAAGTTTGCCTTATTGACTTGATAAGGAATTTCATAGAAAATGATTTGTTTCTTTCCATTTGATAATTCTTCAACACGATACTTCGAACGAATCATAATTGATCCTCGACCAGTTTCAAATGCTTGACGAATACCTTTACGACCTAAAATGATGCCTCCAGTAGGGAAATCTGGTCCTTTAATTACTTCCATCAATTGAGGAACTGTAATATCTGGATGATCCATTACTGCAAAAATGGCTTGAATTGTTTCTGATAAGTTGTGAGGTGGAATATTTGTTGCCATACCAACCGCAATACCCACAGCACCATTGATTAATAAGTTGGGAATACGGCTAGGAAGCACAACCGGCTCATTTTCTTCACCATCATAGTTTGGAATAAAATCAACCGTATCCTTTTGAATATCTCGCATCATTTCCATAGAAATTTTAGACATACGAGCTTCCGTATAACGCATTGCCGCAGCTCCATCTCCATCTAGAGAACCAAAGTTTCCATGTCCATCCACTAGTGGATATCGATACGAGAAATCTTGGGCCATACGTACCATCGCATCATATACAGCCGTATCACCATGAGGGTGATACTTACCAATAACTTCACCAACAATACGAGCACTCTTCTTATGTGCTACACCAGAAGTAATTCCCAATTGATTCATCGCATGTAAAATACGACGATGAACAGGTTTCATACCATCACGAACATCTGGCAATGCACGTGAAACAATAACGGACATTGAATAATCTAGAAAGGCTGTACGCATTTCTTTGGATATTTCAACATCTTCTACATAGTCATATCGCTTATTTTCTTCTTCCATAAGGACCTCCTACTAGTAATCCAAATTAGCGTATACAGCATTTTCCTGAATATATTCACGACGAGGCTCTACATCCTCACCCATTAACATATCAAATACACTGTCCGCTTCCATCGCATCATCAATTGTGACACGTTTCAATACTCTATGATGTGGATCCATAGTTGTTTCCCACAACTGTTCTGCATCCATTTCACCTAAACCTTTATAACGCTGAACTTTATATCCATCTTTAAATTCTTCACGCAACTGATCCATTTCCTGTTCCTTATATGCATAGGCAATCTTCTTACCTTTTTGCACCTTGTATAAAGGCGGTTGAGCAATATATACATATCCACCTTCAATAACAGGCTTCATAAAACGATACAAGAAAGTCAACATCAATGTACAAATATGACTACCATCGACATCGGCATCGGTCATAATAACAATCTTGTGATAACGTAATTTTGATACATCTACATCTTCTTGAATGCCACATCCAAAAGCAGTGATCATACTACGAATTTCCTGGTTTTCAAAAATACGATGCGTTCTAGCTTTTTCAACATTTAAAATCTTACCACGCAAAGGTAAAATAGCTTGTGTTTTCGCGTCACGACCTTGTTTCGCGCTGCCCCCGGCAGAATCACCTTCGACGATATAGATTTCGCATTCACTTGCATCTTTACTTGAGCAATCTGTTAATTTTCCCGGTAAAGAACTAATACCATCCAATGCAGATTTACGACGTGTTAATTCACGAGCCTTTTTAGCTGCAATTCTAGCCTTACTTGCGATTTCAGCTTTTTCCACAATAGCCTTAGCTACATCTGGATTTTCTAAGAAGAAACGATTGATTTGTTCTCCCGCAATATTAGAAACAATCTTACGAACTTCACTATTTCCTAATTTTGTCTTCGTCTGTCCTTCATATTGAGGATCTGGATGCTTCACTGAAATAATCGCAACTAAACCTTCTTTAACATCATCCTGAGATAAAGTCTCATCCTTTTTGATCATATTATTGTTTTTCGCATATGTGTTGATACAACGAGTCAAAGCCATTCTAAAACCGTCTTCGTGATATCCACCTTCATGCGTATGAATATTGTTACAGAATGAATAAATACTTGATTGATATCCATCATTATATTGCAAGGCTACTTCTGCAAGAATTCCATCTTGCAATCCTTCTACATAAATAACTTTATCGCTTATTGTACTCTTATTCTTATTTAAGAATTGAACATACTCAATAATTCCACCCTCATACTTATAGTCATTACTTTGACCATCCGGAGTTCTTTTATCTGTTAAAGTTAAACGAATATCTTTATTTAAGAATGCAAGCTGTCGCAAACGAGAATTTAATGTTTCATAATCATAAATAGTTGTATCTTTAAAAATCTGGGGATCTGCTTTAAAACGAACCAAAGTTCCTGTTTCTGTTGTTTCTCCAATGACTTTTAACGGTTCAACCGCATGTCCACCATTTTCAAAACGAATAAAATAAACTTTACCATCTTGAAATACAGTAACCTCTAACCATTCACTCAACGCATTAACAACACTAGCACCAACACCATGCAAACCTCCAGAAACCTTATATGCGCCTCCACCAAATTTACCACCAGCATGTAAAACTGTCATAATGGTTTCAACTGCACTGATTCCTGTCTTTTCATGAATTCCAACTGGCATACCACGACCATTATCACGTACCGCAATAATGTTATCCGGTTCAATTGTTACATCGATTCGGTCCGCAAATCCAGCTAATGCCTCATCAATACCATTATCTACGATTTCCCAAACCAAATGGTGAAGTCCACGAGCCGAAGTCGAACCAATATACATTCCTGGTCTCAAACGAACCGCTTCTAACCCTTCCAACACTTGAATATCATCCGCAGTATACGAATGTTCTACTTGTGTAGCTTGTGATTCTAATTCTTCAAATTCAAGAATTTCTTTTTGTAATTCATCCTGACTCATTTGTAGACCTCCTTAATTCTCCCTTGTTCTATATCATAGAATCGTACTTCACGATTCCAATGCATATTCAATCGTTCTGTTGTTGTTATAAAAATCTGCATATCTCTTGGAAGCTTCTCAATTAATTGTCGCTTTCTGAGATTATCTAATTCACTAAAGACATCATCCAATAATAAAATTGGATATTGTCCACTTTTTTCATAAATAATTTGAGCTAACCCTAATTTTAATGCTAAAACAAAACTTCTTTTTTGTCCCTGACTAGCAACTTCACATACAGGCTTTCCGTTTAATTCAAACAAAATATCATCCCTATGAATTCCAATTAATGTTTGATGATACTTTTTTTCTTTTTCAAAAGCTTTTTCATATGCTTCTTTCATATGAACTTTCATATCTCCATCTAAAGAAATAAAAGTCATATATTTTGCTTCAATTTCTTCTTTTTCATTTGAAAAAAAGGGATACAATTCTCTCGCTTTTTTCATTAAAGAATGTATAAATTCATTTCTTTGTTTGATAATCACACTTTGAACATCAATCATCTGATTCAAATAAATATGAACCAAGCACTCATCTACTTTATTTTGTTTTAAAGCTTGATTTCTTTGTTTTAAAAGTTTTTGATAAGAAGATAAAGTAGATGTATAAGTTTTTGATAGTTTCATTAATTCCATATCAATAAATCGTCTTCGATTTTTTGGTGATGATGTAAATAATGACAAATCATCTGGACAAAACAAAATGGCATTTTCAATCCCAATAAAATCTGAATATTTTTTTACCGAATTTTGAAAACGAAACAAATGTTTTTTTTGATGATCTACAACAACTTTTAATTCTTCTTTTCTGTTGTTAGATTCTACTATTGCCTGTACACAAAATTCATTGCATCCATGCATAATCATACTATCCATTTGATTTGTGCGAAACGAACGCAAATGGCTTAAAAAATAAATTGCTTCAATTAAGTTTGTCTTTCCCTGTGCATTTTTTCCATATAAAAAATGAATGCATTTTGGTGTAAAAGAAAAAGACATGGTTTCATAATTACGGAAATGAAAACATGTCAGTTTTTCAACATTCATTTCACTTCTATCCTTATTCCATCAGTTTCCACAATATCCCCATGGTAGATTTTTTTTCCACGACGATTCTCATTCTCGCCGTTTACTAATACTTCCATGCTTGCTAAATATTCCTTGGCCTGTCCGCCACTATAGACAACATCACAAGCTTTTAGCAATTGTGCTAATGTAATATACTCATCCTTTAGTTCAAATTCCATGAAAATACCTCTTTTCGCACTTAAATTATATCATAAAACCACACAAATATCTATGCGTACAGATATACCGATATAAAAAGAAACCGTTTAAAACGAGTTTAAACGGCATTTTCTTTAATCATAACTACGAATTGGAACTAAAATCATTAAAACTGAAGCATCTTCTGGATTAGATACCTTGATTGGTTTCATAAATCCAGAAAATTCAATTAATACTTTCTCGCAACCCAATGCTTTGATTGCATCCAACATATATGTACCATTACATGTTAATGAAATTTCTTCTCCTTCATATTCACATTTTGTCAATACTTCATCTGAATTTCCAATTTCACTAGAATACGTTTTAATATGTGTTTCTGCAGAAGAACATTCTAATTTAATTAAATGTACTTTATCATTACGAATAAAGTTTGTACGATCAATCGTACCCGCAATTTCATATGAGTCAACCAACATTTTAGAAACACAACTCGTTGGAATAATTCTTTGTACATCTGGGAAGGTACCATCAATTAAACGAGTTTGAATAATTGTTTTACCAAATACAAATTGGGCTTTTTTAGAGTCTGCAAAAATATCAATAGTATCATCATCAGAAACTGAACGAACAACCTCAGTTAAAGATTTACTAGGAATAGTGATATTAAAATCCTGGCTTGAATTTAATTTGATTGTTTTTCTTGCTAAACGATAAGAATCTGTGCCAGAACAATACAACATATTACCTTGAGAATTGAAATTAACACCTGTTAGAACAGGACGTTGATCTTTATCACTGCACGCAAATGCAGTTTGAGAAACAATAGATTTTAAATCTGTTGCCTTTAATACAAAATGATGATTAGGCTGAGCAAAATCAATATCAGGATATTCATTAGAACGAATACCATTTAAATTGAATTGACCATTATCACTTGAAATACGAACTAAAGAATAATCAATAACTTCGATTTCAATGTTTTTACAATCTAATTTTCGAACAATCTCTAATAAATACTTAGAATCAATAATAATAGATCCTTCTTCTTCAATATCTAAATTATTTAATTCTCCAGGTACAATAACTGTGCGAATTGATATATTTGAATCACTACCAGTTAAAATCATAGATCCATCTTTTAAATCTATACAAATACCTGATAATGCAGGTAATGGAGAAAAAACACTAATAGCTCTAGAAACTATAGATAGTTTGTCATAAAAATATTTTCGATCAATTAAAAAATGCATAAAATCCTCCTTTTATTAATATATATATATAAATTATAATATAAGGACCTGTATAAATGTGTAAAAATTGCACAGACCCTTTAAAATACATATTTTCCTTTATTTTTTTGTATGTGGATTCCATGAGGAATACAGTGTATAAATTAAGAATCTAAAGTACTACGTATTTTTTCGACTGCTGTTTTAAAAGCTTCATCTTTTTGAATTAGTTTTTTTGCACGTTCATAAGAACTAGAGATTGTAGTATGATCTCGACCACCTAATTCTTGACCAATAGATACATAAGATTTATGAAGCAAGTCTCTGGATAAATAAACACAAATATGACGTGCATTTGCGATAAATTTTTGACGACATTTTCCCTCTAAATCTTTATAAGAAAGGCCATAGAAGCGAGTAACAGCTTTTTTAATCTTTTTAATCGTTAATTCATCCGATTGCGATACAATAGGCTCTTTAATAAGCACTTTACGTGCAAAATCCATGTCAATTACATCTGGATTGAATAAAGTTGCATTAAAAATTAAGCGATTTAAAGTACCTTCTAGATTTCTGACGTCATTTGAATATTTACCAGCCAAATAATCAATAACATCTTCACTCATGTTTACACTTTCTTCACGTCCCTCGATTTTTTTCTTTAAAATTGCTTTACTTGTTTCAAATTCTGGTTTAGAAATACTGATTGTTAATCCGGAGACAAAGCGTGAAATTAAACGAGACTGAAGCCCACTGATTTCACTAGGATGCATATCACTCGTAATAATAATCTGTGTATTTTTTTGAATCAATTGGTTATACACAGTAAAAAAGATTTCTTGACTACTCGAGTGTTGTTGTAAGTTTTGAATATCATCAATCAAAAAATAATCACAATCTAAAAGCTGTTCTTTTACTCTTTCAACTGTATTGCCATGAATATTCTTTGTTTTCATAGCCTCAATCAATAAGGAAACTAAATCACCACTATACATGTAGATGACTTTACATTCTGGATGTTCCTTAGCTAAATAATTTCCCATCGCATGTAGTAAATGTGTTTTACCTAAGCCAGAATTACCATATAACATAAGTGGATTAAAAAGATGTGAAGTCGTTTGTGTACAACAAGCCAAGCATGCAGCATAAGCTTCAGCATTTGAATTTCCTTCAACAAAGTTTTCAAATGTATAAGAAGGATTAAATTTGTTTTCTAGTAAAACATTTGTTCTTTGTTTAACAACTTCCTCAGGCATCATCTTTTCCATTTCTTTTTGATGAATAAATTGAATTGTTAATGTATCGCCCCAAACCTCACTAAGTGTGGATTCAAAAAGTTCTTTTTCCTTTTGCTTCTTTAAAATACTAAAAGTAATAGTAGAACGATAAGCTACATAAGCTATATTATCCTCTATTTTAAATAGAGTGGTTTTAGATATCCATGAATTAAATGTATGACTATCAAAATAGTTGGATTCTTGAATTTTTTGTAAAGTTTCATTCCATATCGATGCATAAGACATGGTAGACATAGTAAAACCTCCTTGCAGTATTACTATTATACACGATTTTTACACTTATCCCCATTTATTATTTGTGGATATAAAATATCCCAATGTGGATAAATGTGCAAAAAAATAAATAAAATTGGGATAACTCATGTTATATTCATATTATATACATATCAAATAGTTGTAAAATAAAGGCTATGGATGACTTTTCCATAGTTATACAATGTATAAAATAAGCTTGGTTTTATTCACTGTATAACTCGACACTTTATACTCATTTATAGATGAATAAGTATATACAACGAATATTACCAAATGTATGTATACAATTGATATGTGGAAAAATTAAGAAGATGCTATAATATAAAATACATGAGTTAATTAATCATGGAAAAAATGATTAAATATAATTGGATGATATTTAAAATATCTTGGAGGATAGAAAAAATATGCAGTATGAATTTAGAACAAACTTAAAACAAGAAGAATTTGATGGATTTGTAGAAAAGCATGAATATTGTAATTTACTACAAAGCTATAACTGGGCAAAAGTAAAAAATAACTGGGATCATCTTTATACAGGGGTGTATAAAAATAATGAATTAGTTGCAACCGGTTTAGTTTTGATAAAAAGATTGCCATTATCATTTTGTATGTATTATTTACCTAGAGGTCCTATTATGGATTATAAAGATAAAGAGCTTGTTCAATATTATTTTGATCAATTGAAAAAGGTAGCAAAAAAAGATCATTGCATCTTCATTAAATTTGATCCAGCTATTCACGTGAATGATTATGATTCAAAATCATATAATACAAATAGATATGAGGATACAGAAACATATTTAGATATATTTAAAAGTTGTAAAGCTATTCATCATGGATATACGATGAGCATAGCAGATACAGTACAACCACGTTTTCAATCCAATGTGTATGCATGTGAAAATGTAGAAGAAACTTTGCCAAAACACACAAAACGTTTAATTAAAGATGCAGATCGAAGAAATGTACAAATTATTCATGGGAATGTTGAATTATTAGATGAATTTAGTCGCTTGGTTGAACTAACTGAGTCAAGAAAAGGGGTTGCGTTAAGAGATAAAGAATATTTTAAGACATTGTTAGAAAATTATCCTGAAGGGGGCGTTATATTCTTAGCTACATGTAATGTATATAAATTAAATGAAGATGCAAAAACAAAAAAATTGCAATTAGAAAAAGAAATTGCAGAAATACCAGAAAATGCGAAAAAGAAATTGCATCGTTTAGAAGATCAATTACGAAGTGTAGATAAAGATACAAAGGAATATAAAGAAATTTTTGATGAATTTGGTCAAGAAGATAAAGAAATTGCGATTGCAGGTATTTTAAGTATTCAATTTGGAAATACTTGTGAAATGTTGTATGCAGGAATGGATGAAAGATTCAAAAAATTTATGCCTCAATATAAAGAATATGTTGAAAACTTTAAATGGGCATTTGATAGAGGATGTTTATGGAGTAATATGGGTGGTGTAGAAGGATCTTTAGATGATGGATTGACAAAATTTAAAGATAACTTTAATCCAACTATAAATGAAATGATAGGAGAATTTGATATACCGGTTTATCCATTTATGTATCGTTTAACTCAAAAAGCGTATGAAATACTTAAAAGTAAGCATAAGTAATAATAATTTTATTGACAATCATTTTAATTTATGTTTATAATGTTTGAGCAATCTTATTTGAAAATTTAGAAGAAGAAAAAGACTGAGGGGTGTAATCAAGATGAAAAGAACATATCAGCCAAGTAAGAGAAAACACCAAAAAGTTCATGGCTTCCGTGCTCGTATGGCAACTGTTGGTGGACGTAACGTTCTTTCTAGAAGAAGAGCGAAAGGCAGAAAGGTTTTATCCGCATAGAAATCACCTGCTAGGTGATTTTTTTGTCTGGATAGGGAAATAACATGAAAAAAGAGTTTCGTGTATTAAAAAACTATGAGTTTTCTTCCATCATCCAGAATCGACAATTTGTTAAGTCGTCGTCATTCGTTTGTTATTTTCAAAAACGAAAATTAAATCACGCAAGAATTGGAATCAGTGTTGGTAAAAAATTAGGAAATGCGGTTTGCCGAAATAAAGTTAAAAGGCAGCTACGCAGTATTATTGATGAGATTTTTACTTTTGAAGAGGGATATGATCTTATTATTATAGTACGACCAGCCTATGTAAATAAATCGTTTGAAGAAAATAAAAATGAAATGAAAGAAAATCAAAATCGGATAAATAAAAGATTTTTGAAAAAGTAGAGGAATAAAAAATGAAACAATTTTTGCAGAAAAAAGCAAAATTGGTCTTTCTATGTATGTTGGTATTATTAACATGTACGGCTTGTGCAAATCCAAGAGGTAGAGATGGAAAAACATTAGCAGACCAAATTATTGCAAGTGAAGAAACAACAATTGATGCAAGTCAAATCAATTACAAAGACATTTCTGATAAAGAATTAAAGAAAGAAATTAAAAAGAATATTAAAGATGGACAATATACAATTCAACCAACAACTTTTAAAGAATCTATGTCAAAAGGATGGTTCGAAGGTTTAATTGTTTGGCCAATTGCACAAATTATCAACTTAATTTCAGCAAAAACAGATGCCGGTGTAGGTATTATTTTAACAACATTGTTAATTCAGATGCTTGTATTTTTATTTACACGTAAATCACAAATGTCTACACAAAGAATGCAGGAAATTCAACCTGAAATTCAAAAAATTCAAGATAAATATAAAGATAAAACAGATGAGCGTTCTAAAATGCAAATGGCTCAGGAAATGCAAAATCTTTACCAAAAATATGATATTCATCCATTTGGTTCAATGTTGATTACGTTTATCCAATTACCAATCATGATGGGTATGTATTATGCTACAATGCGTTCTGTAAGTGTTGTTAGTGGTAGCTTTATAGGTATTTCTTTAGCAGGAACTCCACTTGATGGATTTAAAGCATTTGATATCGCATATATTGCTATTTATGTATTGATGGTTATCTTCTATATTATTTCAATGAAATTACCTCAGTGGTTAAAGAAATGGCAAGATAAGAAAGATCACGTTAAAGTTAAAAAATATGCACAACCAGAAACAAATCCTATGGCTAATAGTATGAACATGTCAATGTACTTCATGACAGCTATGATTTGTATTATGTATATTTCATGGCCAATGGCGATGTCATTTTACTGGTTAGTATCAAGTGTAATTCGTGTATGTCAATCATTGATTCTACACCAAGTTATGAACAAAAAGTAGGTAAAACATATGGAATTCACTAAATTTACTGGAAAGACTTTAGATGAAGCTTTAGCTGCTGCAAGCAGTGCTAAAGGATGTACAAAAGAAGAAATTCATTATGAAGTAACGGAAGAAAAAAATGGTTTTTTAGGAATTGGAAAAACAATTGAAATTGAGGCATATTGCCCAAAAGATATTGAAGATTTCATTAAATCATATATTCAAACATATTTTGATAACGCAGAATTAGATGGAACGGTAGAAATTGAAAATGATCATGGATTCTATCGTGTTACTGTAAATACAAAGAATAATGCGATTATGATTGGTAAAGCAGGTAAGTCTTTACAAGCATTTAATCGTTTGGTAAAAGCTGCAGTAAGCGCAGCATTTAAAAAACGTATCGGACTTTTAATTGATGTGAATGGTTATAAAGAAGAAAGATACGAAAAGATTTGTAAAATGGCGGTACGTGTCGCAAAAGATGTACGTCGTACAAAAGTAGATGCCGTATTAGATCCAATGCCAGCCGATGAAAGAAAAGCAATTCACAATGCATTGGCAGGAATGAATGATATTTCTACTAAGAGTGAAGGTGAAGGCGAAGGACGTCGTTTACACATTTTATATACACCAGGAAAAGATGAAGAATAACGGGATTATCCCGTTATTTTTTGTAAAAAGGAGATTTTTATGAAAATTATTATCGGATTAGGGAATATTGGAAGAGAATACGAAAATACACGTCATAATGCTGGCTTTATGGCGATTGATAAATTGGCAAAAATGCTAGAAATGGATTTTAATCAGGAAAAGTTTTCTGCTTATTTTGCAAAAAAGAAAATTGATGGAGAAGATATTATCTTATTAAAACCAACGACATATATGAATAATAGCGGTATCGCTCTAAGACAATGCATGGATTTCTATAAAGTGCCTTCTGAAGATATTCTTGTATTATATGATGATATGGATATGCCAGTAGGAAAGCTTCGCTTGCGCCAAAAAGGCAGTGCCGGAGGCCATAATGGAATCAAAAGTATAATTTCTCATATTGGTACGCAAGAATTTGATCGTATTCGCATAGGTATTGGAAAAGACAAAATGATTCCCGTTGTAGATTGGGTACTAGGCAAATTTCCTCAAGAACAACAAGACGATTTAAATCATGCTTTAGAACAAGCCGCAAAAGCAGCTAAATTTTCTATTAAACATTCTTTTAGTGACACAATGAATAGGTATAATAAAAAGTAGGTGATACTCTTGAAAGAGACAATATTAAATAAACTACAAGCTAATCCAGTTACTCAACAAATGGTTCAATTTGGAAATAATATAGGAAACTTATTACCAAATGAAGAAGCTTTATGTATGGCTAGTGCTTTTATGCAGGATAAACAAACACGAATTGTAGTCAAGAAAAATCGCTATGAAGCTCAACAACTCTATCAAAGATTGAAACCATTAATTGATGATACATTATTATTTGTGATGGAAGAATCTTTACGTGTACAAGCCATTGCTTCAAGTCCAGAAGATAAACAAGAACAACTCTATGTATTAACGCAGCTTGTTAAAGAAGATAAGCCACGTATTATTATATGTAATACGGCGGCCTTTTTGCGTTATTTACCAGATATTGAATTATTTAAAAGTCTTTGTTTCAAATTTGAAGTGGATCAAGAAATTACGATGACTGAATTGAAACAAAAACTAAATCGTGCCGGTTATACAAAAGTCAATTATGTCGATCGCCCATGTACATATGCGAGTCGTGGAGGTATTGTAGATGTATATTGTCTAGAATATGAACATCCGATTCGTATTGAATTTTTTGATACTGTGATTGAATCTATTCGTTTATTTCATGAAGAAACGCAGCGAACAATTGAAACTGTGGATTCAGTATTGATTAATCCAGCTACAGATTTATTATTTACAGATGATCAGATTGAATATCTACAAAAAGAAATTGATTCTGAATTAGAAAAACAACACGAAAAACTTATTCAAGATGATTATGATTTCTTATTGGATTATATTGAAAAAGATAAGATTTCCATAGAAAATTATGATATTGATCCACATTTATATATTTATTTTAGTTATTTAAAAGCGAATAAATTAACAGACTATGTAAAAGGACATATTATCTTTTCGAGTCAGGAAGAAGTAGAAAACGGATATAAAAAATTGAATGAAGAAACTATTTCTTTTATTCAAGAAATGGTAGAATCTCATCAATACTTACCTAAATATAGTATGTATCATGATTTATTCACATTCAAAAATGAATACAATATTCAGATGTTCCATGATTTTTTGGATTTTAAAAATCCAATTTTTTCAAAAATAGAGACATTAGAAAAATCAGATCAGCCATTGATTCAAATTTTAGAAAATCTAAAAGGAGAAAATATCTATATTTCTTTGGATGAAGAGCATACTAAAAAGGTGGAAGAAGCTTTAAAAGCGTATTCGATTCATAAAAATATCACATTTATAGAAGATAATTTTTATGAAGGATTTACATATGAAGATATTTCCGTTTATACACAACAGGAATTATTCCATCGTCCTAGTCAAATCAAGCGTTATCAGAAAACATTTAAACAAGGTCTGATCTTACAGAATATTCTTGAATTAGAACCAAACGATTATGTTGTGCATGAACAATATGGTATTGGTCAATATGTAGGAATCACAACGCGAAAAGTAAATGGAAAAACCTTAGATTATTTACATGTTTTATACAATGGAGGCGACGAATTATTTGTTCCATTATCACAGTTTCAGCTTGTAAGAAAATACGTGTCCAAAGAGGGTGTGGGCATTAAGCTATCTCAATTAGGATCAAATAAATGGAAAAAGACTAAGGAAAAGGTTTCTAAGAAGGTTGAAGAAATTGCAGTTCGATTAGTTGAGTTATATGCGAAGAGAAACGAAGATATTGGATTTGCGTTTAGTAAAGATGATGATCTACAAAAAGAATTTGAAGATGCCTTTGAATATGAGGCAACACCAGATCAAATAAGAGCAACCGAAGAAATCAAACGCGAAATGGAAAAACCAAAACCAATGGATCATCTACTTTGTGGAGATGTAGGATTTGGTAAGACAGAAGTAGCTATGCGTGCAGCATTCAAGGCGATTTCAAACAATAAACAAGTAGCTTTACTATGTCCAACTACAATTTTATCTATGCAACATTATCAGACATTTATGAAGCGCTTTGAAAATGTGGGAGCTAACATCAAAGTTGTGAATCGTTTTGTATCAACAAAAGAAATTAGTCAGATTAAAAAAGAATTGGCGGAAGGGCAAGTTGACATTATTATTGGTACTCATAAATTATTGAATAAATCTTTCCAATATAAAAATTTAGGTTTATTAATTATTGATGAGGAACAGCGATTTGGGGTTGAACATAAAGAAAGAATTAAAGAAATGAAAAACGCAATCGACGTTCTATCTTTAAGTGCAACACCAATTCCTAGAACTTTACAGATGTCTTTGATTGGAGTGCGTACAATTTCACAATTAAATACACCACCATTGCATCGTCATCCGATTCAAACGTATGTAATGGAAAATCGAAAAAGTGTAGTGAAAGAAATTATACAAAGAGAATTATCACGTGGAGGACAAGTATTTTATTTATACAATCATGTTTCAAATATCTATTCTGTAGCTAAAAATATTCAAAATATGTTTCCTGATGCCAAAGTAGCAGTGGCACATGGGCGTATGGAAAAAAATGATATTGAACAAACTATGATTGATTTTGAACAAGAGAAATATCAAATTTTAGTATGTACGACAATTATTGAAACAGGACTTGATATTGCGAATGCGAATACGATGATCATTGATGATGCAGACCGCTTTGGATTATCCCAACTCTATCAGATTCGAGGGCGTGTGGGACGTCGTGAAAAAATCGCATATTGTTATTTATTGGTGCAGCCACAAAAAGAATTAACGGAACAAGCACATAAAAGATTAAAAGCCATTAAAGAATTTACATCATTAGGCAGCGGCTATAAGGTAGCTATGCGAGATTTAACTATTCGTGGAGCCGGAGATATGTTAGGTCCTCAACAAGCAGGATTTATTGATGATGTTGGTTTGGATCTATATCTTGAAATGTTAGCAAATGCTATTAAGGAAAAACAAGGGAAACCAATAGAAGATAAGAAGAATGACAAAATAGCTCAAGTGCAGTTATCTGGATATATTCCTAAAAAATTCACAGATAATGATGGAGATAAACTAGAAATTTATCAACATATTAAGAAAACAGAAAATTTATCTGATTTGATTGAATATGAAAAGCGTATTGAAGATTTATTTGGACATATTCCTAATGAAGTGAAACAATTGTTTGAGCAGAAAAAATTAGATTTCTTTGTGAATCGAGAAGGTGTAGAGTCTTTAAAAGAAACGGATGATGTTATTACCATCACAATGAGTGCAGAATGGTCAAAAAATTGTGATGGAGTTAAATTATTTGGAACCATTAATGAAATTAGTCGAAAAATCAATTTGAAATTAGAAGATGGAAAAATTAAAATTATGATTTCAAAACGAATAAAGAAACATATTGAATTAATGATGCAAGTTATTGAGAAATTAGAAGGAGAATTTTGATGCGATTAGATAAATATTTAAAAACAGCGCGTATTTTAAAAAGAAGAGAAGCAGCTAAAGAACTGGCATTACAAGGCCGTATCTGGGTCAATAATCGTGTAGCTAAACCAAGTACAGAATTAAAAATTGGTGATACAATTCGTATTCGCTTTGGTGCAAGACTTCTTGAGATTCGTGTATTAGATATTCAAAAACAAGTTTCTAAACAAAATGCTCAATTGTTGTTTGAAATTATTCATGAAGAAAGAATTGAAGATGAACAAGCTTAACGTCGTTTGTGGAGCCCTTATCATTGATGGAAAAGTCATGATTGCACAAAGAAACTATGGTTCTAGTAAAGGATTCTTCGAATTTCCTGGTGGAAAAGTGGAAGAAAATGAGACAAAAGAAAATGCTTTGATACGTGAATGGAAAGAAGAGTGTGGTATTGATATTTACAATGTTCAATATTTAGCTAACAGTATTGATTATCAAGATGGATATGAAATTTATTTGACTTGTTTTACATGTACTTCTGATGAAAAACCAATAAAATTAAGTGTGCATTCAGAATATATTTGGACTACTCCAGATCATATATATGACTATAACTTCTTTAAATCTGATAAAATGCTAGTAGAAGCATTAAAGGAGGTGTGGCCATGTTTAATAAAACAAATGAAACCAAAGTATTAAGAGATCCAGTTCATGGATATATTCATGTGAAATATCAAGTGATATGGGATTGTATCAATGCAAAAGAATTTCAAAGATTACATCGTATTCATCAGTTGGGTGGAGATTTTCAAATCTATCATACGGCAGAGCACTCGCGTTTTTCACATAGTCTAGGGGTATATGAAATCACAAGAAGAATGTGTGAAGAAGTGGATTCAATTACAGCTTCTTTAAGCGAATATGAAAAGGTTCAAGTTTTATGTGCTGCCTTGTTGCATGACTTAGGCCATGGTCCTTTTTCACATTTTTTTGAAAAACTTCATAAGAAGCACCATGAACAAATGACTTGTGATTTGATTTTAGATTCAGAAACGGAAATTCATAAGGCATTAATTAAAGAGGATGAATCTTTGCCACAAAACATTGTATCGATTTTAACGCATAAACACTCGAAATCTATGATGTATCAAATGATTAGTTCACAATTGGACGCGGATCGAATGGATTATCTTTTAAGAGATGCTTATGAAACAGGAACAAGTTATGGTAATTTTGATTTAGAAAGAATTTTGCGCACTTTACGAGTTAAAAATGATTCTTTATGTGTAAAAATGAGTGGTATGCATAGCATTGAAGATTACATTATGGCAAGATATCATATGTATTGGCAAGTTTACTTACATCCAGATGCCAAATCATATGAAATTATGATTCAGCAATTTTTCAAACGCTACGCAAAAATAAGAAATATCGATGTATTTGAACCATTAATGAATGGAGAACTATCTAACGATGATTTTTATTTAATGGATGAACATCGTATGTTCTATGGTTTTCAACAAGCTTTAAAGAGTGAAGATAAGATTTTAAAAGATTTTGCGAATCGCATTTTAAATCGCCATTTATTCGAATGGGTTGAAGATCCAGACCACCAACAAATTCAAGATATTAAATATAAACTTATAGAATATGGATATGATTTAGAATATTACTATTATGAAGCAATATCTCATTCGAAGGCTTATTTACCTTATACAGAAAATGATGAAAATCAAATCATTTGGATGTTAGATTTTAAAAATGAATTGGTGCCTTTATCTGATTGTTCACAGATTGTTAAGGCGTTATTAAAAATGAAAAATCAAACAAATAAGCAAATTTATTTTCCAAAAGAAATACTTTAAAAACTACGGTAACACGTGATGTGTTACCGTTTTCACTTGTGAAAAAAGGGCTGAATTGTTAAAAAAACAGATGTTATTTAATTTAAAATGTAATATTTTAATTAAAAACTTATGTTTTTTAATGAATTTTCTTGCAAAAAAATCAGAGTGTGATATTATGCACTAGCTATGACAAATCAGGTACATTTATTTGATAAAATTTCGAATCAAACATTATATAAAGGAGAAGCCACAATAGACTTTTGTGCTAACGAAGGACTTCTAGTTTCCTTTAATAATGAAACACATCGATTTGAGTGGAAAATATGGAAAAAAGGATTGGTTATTCGCAGTGAATCGGAGGTAATTGTGAATTTGACACTTCGATTAGATAACCATACAAAAGGACATATTGAAACAGAGTTTGGACAGATAGATTTGGATTGTCATACGAGTCATTATAATGTAGATGAAAATCGTGTAGAAGTAAAATACAGTCTTATACAAGGAAATGAAGAACAAAAATTTCACTTTGTACTATATATAAATAAGGAGGAAACATATGCAGTCAATTGAAGTTGAATTAAAACAAGCCATTCAAAATGCAGTCAAAAAGTCATTTGATTTAGATTTAGATGTACAAAACATTGTTGTTGAAACACCAAAAAATAAAGATCATGGTGATTTTTCAAGTAATGTTGCGATGCAGTTAACTCGCCAATTACATCAAAATCCAAGAATGATTGCGCAAAGTCTTTTAGATTCATTTTCGTTAGAAATGGTTTCTAATGTTGAAATTGCAGGACCTGGTTTTTTGAACTTTACTTTATCTAAGGATCGTTTTAGTACAGTTATTTCAGATGTATTAGCACAAAAAGAAAATTATGGACAACAACCAGCTAATGGCATCAAAGTGGATTTGGAATATGTTAGTGCCAACCCAACAGGATCATTACACTTAGGACATGCTCGAGGAGCTGCTTGGGGAGATAGTTGTGCACGTATCATGAAAAAAGCAGGATATGATGTAACTCGTGAATATTATGTGAATGATGCAGGTAACCAGATTACAAACTTAGCATTATCCTTAAATGCTCGTTATCGTCAGGCCCAAGGAATTCCAACAGAAATTGGTCAAGATGGTTACATGGGTAAAGATGTTGAAGAAAAAGGATATGAATTGGCGAAAGAATATCCTGAAACATACTTAGAACCTACAGAAGAAAATTTGAAATTCTTTAAAAAAGAAGGAATTAAGTTTGAACTAGATAAAATTAGAAAAGATTTAGATCGCTATCGTGTACATTTTGATGTTTGGTCAAGTGAACAAAGTATTCGTGATGCAGGAAAGGTTGAAGCTGCAATCAATGAGTTAAACGAAAAAGGTTACGTATATGAAAAAGATGGGGCTTTATGGTTTGAAACAACAAAATTTGGAGATGATAAAGATCGTGTTTTAAGAAAACAAGATGGTTCATTAACATATTTAGTTCCAGACATTGCTTATCATAATGATAAATGTCAACGTGGATTTGATATGTTAGTTGACTTCTTTGGAGCTGATCACCACGGATATATTCCTCGTTTAAAAGCAAGTATGACAGCTTTAGGAAATGATGCAGATAAACTAAATGTTGATATTATTCAGATGGTTCGTTTAGTATCAAATGGTGAAGAAATGAAGATGTCAAAACGTTTAGGAAATGCGACAACAATTAATGAGTTATGTGACAAAGTTGGTGTCGATGCAGCTCGTTATTTCTTCGTTCAACGTGCATTAGATTCTCATTTGGATTTTGATATTGAATTAGCAACTAAAAAATCAAATGAAAATCCGGTTTACTATGCCCAATATGCACATGCGCGTATGTGTTCTATTCAAAAACAAGCACAGGATATTGAATTGGCAACAACATTTGAGGATTTAACAAATGAAAAAGAAATTGAATTGATGAAATCTTTACAAGAATTCAATAAGGTTATTGTTGAAACAGCTCAATCTCGTCAAGTTCATAAAATGTGTCACTATATTCAAAATTTAGCTAGTAAATTCCACAGTTTCTATAATGTATGTAAAGTTGTAGATCGTGATAATTTGGAATTAAGTTCACAACGTCTTGCTCTAGTAAAGGCAACACAAATTGTTTTAGCTAATGCATTAGATTGTATTGGTGTTGAAGCAGTTGAATCAATGTAAGTATTAAGAGGAGTTTTATTGTATTATGAAAAAGTCTATGATTGAAGTAGCATATCAAGTATTGACCAACAACAAGGGAGCTATGCCTTTTGTTGATCTTTGGAAAGATGTAAGTCAGGAAATGGGTTTTACTCAAACACAATTTGAAGATAATATCGCTCAATTCTATACAGATTTATCTTTAGATGGACGTTTCTTAAATATGTCACAAAATACTTGGGATTTACGTTCACGTCATACGTATTCAGAAAGTGTTATGGATACAGATTCTATCGCAATCGATGAAGACGATGAAGATGAAGATGATTCAGAATTGATTGAAGATGAATTAGACGAAGTCGAAAAAGAAATGGAAGAAAACGAATAAAATGCACCCTTTTCATAATAAATTCACATTGAATTGTTAAAATTAAAATGGAAAGGAGAAGGAATGCAAGAAAATCTGCATCATGCAGATTTTTTTTCTATGAAAAATATGATAACCTAAAGGTTGTTAAGGAGAAGTTTATATGTTTAAAAGCATTTCATATGTTATAAAAGAGAATTTTTCAAACTTTTATCGTATTTTCTGTATTGCCAAATATGAATTATTATCAGATATGCGAGATTCTAAATTTGGTATTTTTTGGAATTTTGCCTCTCCAGCTATCCAAGTATTCACATATTGGCTAGTTTTTGGTATTGCATGGGGACGAAAAGCTCAGACATACAGAGGTATTACGGTAGAGTATTTACCATGGCTAGTTGTAGCATTTAGTGTGTGGTGGTATATCCGTCCATGTATTGTAGATGGTTGTTCTGCCGTATTTTCTAAGACAAATGTCATCACAAGAATGAAATTCCCTGTTTCTGTTTTGCCGGCAACAGTTTGCTTAAAAGAATTGTTTAATCACTTTGTGATGTTGATTATCACATTTGTTACATTGATTTTAAGTGGATGGTATCCAAATCTAAATTGGTTATGGATTATTTATTATATGTTCTGTGCATTTATGCTTGGAGAAGCTATTTCACTCGTATTATCTGTACTTACAATGTTATGGCGTGATGTTAAGAAATTTATTTCTTCTATCATGCGTATGTTGATGTACTTTTCTCCTATTTTATGGGATTGTCATTTTAAACCGGATGTTCCATTCGCAAGTATTTTAAATAAGCTTGTAAAGGTAAATCCAATCTATTATATTATTCAAGGTTATAGAGATGCGGTGTTCTATGGAAGAAATGTTTTTGACCACCCTGCAATTACACTTTATTTCTGGTGTCTAGTCTTTTTGATTTTTGCACTAGGATGCTTTTTGATGTATACTTTCAAAAAGAAATTCATTGATATGATTTAAGGAGATTTATATGTCTAAAGAAGAATATGCTGTTGAAGTCGAAAATATTTCAAAAATTTATACTTTGAGAAATAAAAACAATCAATATAAAACAGATAAGAAAGAATTTTATGCATTAAAAGACGTATCGTTTAAAGTTAAAAAAGGAGATGTTGTCGGCATTTTAGGAACGAATGGTTCTGGTAAATCTACACTATCTTTATTATTGTCTGGAATTTCTGAAATCAATAGTGGTACGATGAAAATTAATGGAGAACAAGCATTAATTGCTATTAATACAGGGTTGAATCAACAATTGACAGGACTTGAGAACATTAATGTCAAAGGCGCATTAATGGGTCTTAGAAAAAAAAGAATTCAAGAAATCACAAATGATGTTATTGATTTTGCAGAGTTAGGAGATTTCTTATATCAGCCTGTAAAAAAATATTCATCAGGTATGAAATCTCGTTTAGGATTTTCCATCTCACTTGCATTAAATCCAGATATTTTTATTGTCGATGAAGCATTAAGTGTTGGAGATAAAGGTTTTGCGAAAAAATGCATGAAGCGTATGATGAAACTAAGAGATGAAGAAGGAAAAACAATCTTCTTTATTTCCCATTCATTAAGTCAGGTTCGTGAATTCTGCAAGACAGGAATGTGGATCGAAGGTGGTCAGCTTGTTGAAATGGGAGACATTAATAAAGTTTGTGATGATTATTCGATTTATGTAGATAAGCTAGAGGCAATGAGTAAAAAAGAAAAGAAAAAATTCTTGGATGAGAAATTTGAAAAGCGATTATTACCTAAAAAAGAAAAGAAAGGTATCGCAAAATTATTCGGTTAATAAAGGAGTTTATCAGTAGTTACGCATGAAAAATAAAATGGCTTAAATAAACAAAATCGGAAACTCTA
>URHY01000027.1 GCA_900547815.1 uncultured Solobacterium sp. | reverse complement strand
ACCATCCAGAAAATAGTATCTGGATGGTTCGTCATTTCTTAACTTAATGACATTGGGTATAACGCCTCTTTTTATTTACGATTTAAATGTAAATAATTTACAAAAACGCTTGAAATAAAATGTAAATTATAGTATTATGTTGCCAACGCATTGATATGGAAGAGTAATTCACTACGTTTTAGCCTAGAGAGATATTGTTTGGTGGAAAATATCGTAAAGCTAGAGAATGAAAATCACCATGGAGTGGCTATAGCGATAATGTAGTTATAGACGTGAGTCTTACGATATAAAGACTAGATGTGATGGCATCGATGAGGGCATTCATTAGAATGAATTAGAGTGGTACCGCGGAAGAATAAGATTATTATTACCTTTCGTCTCTGAAGTTGATTATAAGGCAACAAGAGGCGGAAGGTTTTTTGTTGCAGAAAGAGGAGAATTTGATTATGAAGAAGAATGAAAACACAAAAATGAATCGTTCCTGGATGGCAGCATTTTCAGTGGCAACCACTGCATTTGCAGCACACGCAGGCGGAGGATTTGCGACAGGAAATCAGGAAAACACATGGTTTGTTAGTTTAGGGTGGCCAGCTATTGTTGGGGTTGCCGTTGCGATGTTACTTTTAGCTATGACAATTCGTGAAGGTCAGATTATGATGAATTCACGAGGATTAAAAACGTATAAGGAATTATTTGAATGTTTATATCATCCATTTGATAAAGTAGAACTGTTATTTGAGTTATTCTTTAATATCATGGTTTTAATGGTTGTCGCATCATGTATTTCTGGAGCAGCCAGTGCATTAACACAATACTTTGGATTGAATTATTATCTAGGAACATTTGTGATTGGATTAGTGGTATTATTCTTAACAATTTTTGGAGTCGACTTAATTCGTAGAGCAAGTACATATATGGGTATTGTCATTTTAGTATTAGCTGTTTCTATCTATACAATTGGTTTATTAAATGGACATAACCTATTAGATGTTATGCGTGTTGATTTTTCAGTACATGGATGGACTCAACTTCCAAAAGCAGTTTGGAACGGTGTTACTTATTCAGCTTTCCAATGGGTTACAGTACCTGCTATCTTAGTTTGTGGAACAAGTGTATTAAAGACAAAACAAGATTGTGATCGTTCAATGGCATTAACATTCACATTGAATATGTTAGGATTAGGTCTTGCCGTATTAATGTTACTTTGTTGGCAACACTATTATCTAACGCAGCCAAACGGAACAACTCTACCAACATTAACAACATTAAAATCATTTGGAGCAAACTGGCTTGTAGCACTATATGGATTGGTATTATTCTTATGTTTGATTTCAAGTGCAGTTTGTGTCATCTTTGGATTTGTGAATCGTTTTGAAAATGTGAAATTCCTTCAAAATGTAGAAAATGTACCAGTTCGAAGAGCTTTAGTTTCTGCTTTTATCATGGTCGTTTCTATGGGAATTTCTTTTGTTGGACTAACTAATGTCGTTAAATACGGATATGGATATTGTGGATATCTAGGTATCGCCATCATCATCGTTCCATTGTTGACAGTAGGATTCTATAAGAATCGTAAATTCATGAAAGAAAATTCTCAAGACGCAAAAGTATCTTTTGAAGAAGTATATGAAGAAAATTAGACGGGAAGTTAATTTCCCGTCTTTATTTCTTCCATTTTCTCATCAAGTGTCTTACAAATCTTAGCACACTCTAATAATTCTTTATCAATTTCATCTAAACGTTCTTTTGATAAGTTTTTCTTATAGCGAATCTTGTGTTCTAGACTTGCCCAAAAATCCATCGCAATTGTCCTAAATTGCACTTCTACCTTGACCCACTTTTTCTCATCCGATAAAAAGATGGGAATTTCTACAATTAAATGAAGACTTCGATATCCATTTTCTTTAGGATTTTCAATGTAATCCTTTTTTTCAATCAAGCGAACATCGTCTTGGCTAAGAAAAGAGTTGGCTAAAGAATAAATATCTTCTGTAAAAGAACATACTACACGAACACCAGCAATATCGAACAGATTCTTTTCAATGTTTGGAATCGTAAGTGATAAGTTTTTCTTTTGAAGTTTTTTAAGAATACTAGATTGCGATTTGATACGCGTATGAATCGATTCAATGGGATTGCGATCATAGAATAGGGAGAATTGTTCATTAAGAACTTTAAATTTAGTTTCCACTTCCATTAACGCGCAATTATAATAGGTCATCATTTGACGATAGGGAAGAGTACTTTCTTCTACAAAATCTGTGAATGCATCAACTAATTTTAAATTTGGCATAATTACTCCTTAAATGTTACTTCGATATTATAATCATCTGTATCTGGGATAATGGAAATAATCTGTTTAATACTTTTTTCTGTGTTCTTTTGAGCCGTTTTCATTAATCCCTTTTTCTTGGCTTCAGATAAAGCCTTCTCTTTTTGTTCAACCGCAAAAGCTTTATAGTCACTCACACTGATTGGATTAAATATATTTTTTGTTTCATCATAAACTTCAATACTTGATTCATCAATTGAATTTGAAATAACAGTAGGTTTATTGACAGTCACATGAATTGTAGAGTCACTGATTTCTATATTTGCCTTAGATAAATCTGTACCCAATTGAATTTCTCCTTCAAATGTTAGTATGAAGTATTTGTTTGTCAAAGGGATAGACCATCCATTTAGATTTAATGAATTTTCGAATTTTCCTACTTTCGTATAATGATATTTTGTCGTTACCAAATCACTCGCCTGCTCAATTCGATTCTGAATCAATGTCGATGTGATTTCTGGTTCTGTTTGTTTATTCGCAAAGAATATACCACTAATAAAGGCAATTAAGATAAAGGCAACAACAAATAAAACTTTCTTTAAATTTTTCATAAGTGACCTCCTCTTTAAAATTGTATCATAAATGAATAAAGTAAATAAACCGACATGCATAGTGTCAAATTATTGCGTATAGTAAAAATACGACGGAAACGAATATATGATATAATGGTTAGCGTGGAGGGTTTTCATGACTAAATTAGAATTTCAGAAGGCTTGTTTAGAAGCTGGCATCCAAATAAATGAAGAACAAATGAATCAATTTGAAAAATACATGCAACTTCTTATTGAATGGAATGAGAAGATGAACTTAACGGCAATCACACAGGAAGAAGAAGTATGGGAGAAACATTTTTATGATTCAATCATGCCATTTTCAAATATTGAATTTGAAACAATGTGTGATATTGGCTCAGGTGCAGGATTTCCTGGAATTCCTGTAAAGATTGCGTTTCCACATGTACATATGACATTGGTGGAGCCTTTACAAAAGCGTTGTCGTTTTTTAAATGAAGTGAAAACTCAATTAAACTTAGAAAATCTAGATATATTGAATGTTCGAGCCGAAGATTTGGCAAAAGAAAAGCGTGAATGTTTTGATGTGGTTAGTGCGCGTGCGGTTGCCAAACTATCGATTTTATTAGAACTTTGTGTTCCTTTTGTGAAAATGAATCATACAATGGTGGCACTAAAAGGAAAAAACGGGCATGAAGAATTATTAAATGCTAAAAAAGCAATTGAAACATTAGGTGTTGAATTGGTTGATGAAGAAAAATTCATGATTGAAGAGGATGCAACACGTATTAATTTATATTTTAAAAAGGTAAAGCATACGCCTAATAAATATCCTAGAGCGTATGGGCAAATCAAGAAAAAACCTTTGGAGGGTTGAATATGGGAAAAGTAATAGCAATTTCAAATCAAAAAGGTGGAGTTGGTAAAACGACTACATCTATAAATTTAGCAAGTGGACTTGCTCATGTAGGTAAAAAAGTATTGTTGATTGATTTCGATTCACAGGGAAATGCAACACAAGGTTTAAATGCGAATCAAAATAATTCACAGGCAACGATTCATTCTGTTTTGATGGAAGGTGTTCCAATTCAGCAGGCGATAGTGCCAAAAATGAATCCTAGAATTGATATTGTACCGGCAAACATTAATTTAGCGGGCGCCGATTTGGATATGGATAAAATGGAATATGGTAAAGAAGAATTGTTGAAAAAGGCAATTGCACCCATTCGTGATCAATATGATTATATTATTATTGATTGCCCACCATCACTTGGCTTATTAAATACAAACGCATTGACAGCGGCAGATAGCATTTTAATTCCCGTTCAGTGCGAATATTATGCATTGGAAGGTGTAACACAATTATTGATTACAATTCGTCTTGTACAAAGAACAAGTAATCGTAACTTGAAAATCGAAGGAATTTTATTAACGATGTTTGATATTCGTACAAGGTTAAGTGTTGAAGTTTCTCAAGATGTTCGGCAAACATTTGGAAAGCTTGTATATCAAAATTCAATTCCTAGAAATGTAAAATTGTCAGAAGCGCCTAGTCGTGGTATATCGATTTTTGAATATGATCCAAAAAGTACAGGTGCAAAGGCATATGCTGGTTTAACTGAAGAAGTGCTAAAACGTAATTCGAAGGAGGCATAACTTATGGATAATAAAAATAATGCTCGTTTAGGAAAAGGCTTGTCTAGTATCTTTGGGCAAGATGTTTCTAAGGTATTAGATGATATTCAAAATGGAGATATGGAAGTCGAAAGTCAGCAACAATCAAAAATTCCTGTCGATGAAATTCGTCCAAACCCATATCAGCCTCGTAAAGTATTTAATGATGAAGCTTTAAAAGAATTAAGTTCATCTATTAAGCAACATGGTGTATTTACGCCTATCCTAGTAAAAAAAGGCATTCAAGGATATGATTTGATTGCAGGAGAAAGAAGACTTAGAGCTTCAAAACTTGCCGGATTAGAAGATATTCCAGCTATCATTGTTGATTTTAATGATCAGGAAATGATGGAAATTGCGTTGTTAGAAAATATTCAACGTGAAGATTTAAATGTAATCGAAGAGGCAAAAGCCTACGAAAAACTAATCCAACGATTAGGCTATACACAAGAGCAGTTAGCTCATCGTGTAGGAAAATCACGTGAGCATATCACAAATTTGTTGCGTCTATTAAAACTTCCTGAAGATGTACAGGAATATGTCGTAAATAAACAATTAAGTATGGGGCATGTGCGTGCTCTATTAGGTCTTAAAACAGAATCTAGCATGCGCAAAGTTGCTAAACAGGCTATTGATCAAGGTTTATCTGTGCGTAAAGTAGAACAGATTGTAAAGGATACAAATAACAAGAAACCAACAGAAAAGCCAAAAGAAGATATTTATGTGAAGGCCGCAAAAGAAAAGCTTCAAGAATATTTTCAAACATCTGTATCTATTAGTAAAAATTCAATTTCTATTCATTATGAAAATAAAGAAGACTTAAATCGAGTACTAGAATTATTGAATCTAGTCGAAGAAGAGTAAGTCTTCTTTTTTTGACATATGTATTATTTTTTGTATAATATTCATTATTCATGGAGTTGTAGTAAAAAAATAGCGCCAGGACTAGAAACTAGTTGACGAGGACCAGACTTATCGAAAGATTCGGCGGGTAGTCTGGAGGTTGATACAACCTTTAACGATGGACAAAACCAATGTGTGAATATTGAACAAAGCCATTTAGTATCCTCCATGAAAATAATATAATAGGAGGATTTTTTATAATGTGTGGAATCACAGCTTACGCAGGTAAAGAGAATGCTTTACCGTTTTTATTGCAGGGTTTGGAAAAATTGGAGTACCGTGGATACGACTCTGCGGGAGTGACATTAGTTTCTAGTCATCATTTAGAAACGTATAAGGCGAAAGGACGATTAATTAATTTAGAAAAGCTATTATCCGAAAAAGAACATTCTGAACATACAGGAATTGGACATACACGTTGGGCAACACATGGAATTCCAAGTAATATGAATTCACACCCACATACAAATGAGAGTGAAACAATTTCAATTGTACATAATGGAATTATCGAAAATTATGCATCCATTAAAGAATGTTTATTAGAACAAGGATATAAGTTTCAATCACAGACAGATAGTGAAGTAATCGTTCATATGTTAGATTATTATTATCAAGGCGATATGATGTATGCTTTAAAAAAATGTGTACAGTATCTTCAAGGAAGTTTTGCACTATGTGTAGTTTGTACAGATTATCCAGACTGCGTCTTTGTCGCAAAGAAAGAAAGTCCAATGATTGTTGGAAAAACGGATACGGCTGCTTTTTGTGCAAGTGATATTCCAGCTGTATTAGATTACACAAAGGATATTTGTGCTTTAGAAGATAATCAAATGGCTATTTTGAAACCAGGAAGTATTGAATTGTATGATTTCTTTGGAGACAAAGTATCTATGAAATGGACACACATTTCGTATGATGCGTGTGCAGCTCAAAAAGGTGGATATGATACTTTTATGCAAAAGGAAATGCATGAACAGCCATATGTAATCAAAGAAACATTAAGAGCTCATATTGAAAATGATTTGGCAATGCCAGAATTATCTGGTTTAGATGCTTCAAAAATCAATCAAATTTACTTTGTTGCATGTGGAACAGCGTATCATGCTAGTTTGTATGCACAATATATCTTGCGTACTTGGGTGGATTTACCAATTTATTGTATTAGTGCAAGTGAGTTTAGATATGGAAATTATCGAATTAATGAAAACACTTTATGCATCTTTGTTTCACAATCTGGAGAAACAGCAGATACTTTAGCAGCATTAAAACTTTCAAAAGAAAATAAAGCACAAACACTATCTGTGACAAATGTCTTAGGTTCTAGTTTAGCTCGTTTATCAGATTTTGTGCTATATACTTGCGCAGGACCAGAAATTGCGGTCGCAAGTACGAAGGCATATACAACACAACTTGTATTATTGATGTGTCTATGCTTAAAACTTGCATCTTTATTAAATGGTGATGTAGAAAATAAAAATTCTTTGCTTAATCAATTAAAACAAATGCCAGAAGTGGTAGAAAAAATGCTTCAACAAGAAGATAAAATGGCAGAATTCGCAAAACTACTTACTGATCAAAAAGATGCTTACTTTATTGGGCGACAATTGGATTATTTAAGTGTTCTTGAAGGGGCCTTAAAGTTAAAAGAAGTATCATATGTACATGCCGATGCATATATGGCCGGAGAATTAAAACATGGACCAATTGCGTTAATTGAAAAAGATACAGTAGTGATTGCGTTAGCTACGCAGCCTAGTGTTGCACAAAAGACGATTTCGAATATTCTAGAAACAGTAGCTCGTGGAGCTAAAGTAATTTTAATTGCATCTCAAAATCAGAATACAGAAGGGTTTGAGTATGTAATTCGTATTCCAGATGTGAATCCACTATTGAGTTGTATTCCGGCAACTGTCTTGTTGCAGGAATTAGCTTACTATGTCGCAAAAGAAAAAGGTTGCGATGTTGATAAACCTCGTAACCTTGCGAAAAGTGTGACTGTAGAATAATTATTCTTTGATTTCTGTAACAATATAATGAATGGTTTGATCTAAACCATGCTCAGATAAATATATTAATAAGTGATGGATGAGGGCGTCTGTTTCCGGGTGAATCAGAATTTTACCTCGTCCATTTTCATAATATTCAAGTGCACTCGAATCGGTGTATTTTTCTTTTTGATAAATCATACTTGCAGCAACTCTGTCACAAAACATTTCAATGACATAATTGGTTGGCATTTTACACGCATATATGCCATCTACGCCAAAATCAAGCCAATATTCCCAATGATGTTTGTTTCTCCCTTTATGATGCAACCAACCTAATGAATAGCCTTTTTCTTCTTTTTCTGCATCGATAGGAGAGCGAAATCCTTGATAATAATGAAAACCTGTTTTCAATTCAATATAGGAATATTTACTTAGATCATGTAGTAATCCTTGTTTATATAAATGACAGCGAAAACATAAGTATGTAACTTTTACTTTGTGTTTATTGATTGTGTGTAAATGGGCTAATGCTTTATTCATAAATTCACTTCTTTCTTGCCTATTTTAGCATAAAATAAGAAAGCCATTCTAGTGTTGGTGTCTAGAATGGTTCTTTTTGTTTATTATTATTTTTTTAGGAGAGAGATATGAATATTGGTTTATTTTCTATATTCATTGCCTTATCTTTAAGGCACTTATAGAATAACATTCCTTGTTGTCATAATTTTAGTATAACTTTGGTGAATGTTGTGAAATCAGATTGAATTATGTGAAATTGTAAAGCAAACCCTTTTCAAGAATTAGAGTAGTTTTCTTAATGTAATATGAATTATAAATTGTAGATTCTATATTTTAAAAGTTACATATAGACAAAAAATGGAATTGTATTTTCATGGTTTACATAAAAATCTATCATCTATAGACAAATGTTTATAGAAAAAACACGAAAACTCGAGTGTAAGCGAATACAATGGAAAATACTTGATATAAAGACAAAATGATGTGTTGTGTTCATGAAAAATATACATTAATGTAAAAATATATGTAAATTTCTTTCTTAAGCCCTTGAAAACATGTTTCTAACATAGTATAATTTCATCATACACATAGTGAGCAGACTATAGGAGGAAAGAGAAATGAATAAACAAAGAATTGTTGCTGGTTTAGCATCTGTAGCAATGGCTTCTACTTTGGTAGCATGTTCAGGCGGATCTAGCAGTAACGCAAAAACATTAACAGTATCTGTAAACCAAAGTTTAACAGGACAGTTTACACCTCAATATGCATCAAGTGCTTATGATCAATATGTAGTAAACTTATGCTACGAATCAATGCTAAAGTACAATGCTGATAACGAATTGGAGCCAGAATTGGCTAAAGATTTACCAGAAGTAAGTGCAGATGGTTTAACATTAACTTACAAATTGGAAAAAGGACACAAATTCAGTGATGGAACTGAAGTAACTTCAAAAGACGTTAAATTTACATTCGCAACATTAGCTGACCCAAGCTATGCTGGTCCTAATGGTGGTGGATTGGAAAACCTAGTAGGATATAAAGAATATAATAGCGGAGCTGCTAAAGAATTAACTGGTATTGAAACTCCAGATGATTACACAGTAGTATTCCACTTAGTATCACCTCAAATCGATGCAATTGCAAAATTTGGTGGAATGGGAATCACTAGTGCAGATCACTACTCAAAATACAAACAAGGTAAAGTAAAAGTTGTTGAAAAGAACCAAGAAGAATCATGTGGTTCTGGTGCTTACCAAATAAAGAGCTATGATAAAGCAAGTGGAGCTTCATTTGTTCGTAATGAAGAATTCAAACCTGAAAAGGGACAATACCAAGTAGATCAAATCATTATTAAGAAAACAGATGTAACTACAGAAGTTTCTGAATTGAAAAAAGGAACAGTTGATTTAATTCCAGATGTAATTGAAACAAATAAAGTAAGTGAAGCTAGTCAAGATAAAAACCTGGCATTCAACGACTACTCTCGTAGTGCTGTTGGTTTCGTAGCTATGAACGCTAACAATGGAGCTACAGCTGACAAAGCTGTACGTCAAGCATTGATGTATGCGACAGATCGTCAAGGATTCTGTGATTCTTACTTCGGATGGGATAAAAAAGCAAGTGACGAAGTTAAAAAAGTTAAAGGTGGATATGTACCAGCTGCATACTGGAGTCCAGCATCAGTAAACTGTGGTGCCGTTGTTCGTAATGAAGAAACAATCGATGGATTAAATACATATGCATTTGATATGGATAAAGCAAACCAAGTATTAGATGAAGCTGGTTGGGTTCGTGGTGCTGATGGAATCCGTGAAAAAGATGGACAAAAATTAGAAATTAAATTCTTATTGTCAGAAGGTAACTCAGTACTTGAAACTTTAATTCCTATGGTTAAGAAAACTTGGAGCGATTTAGGTGTTGACTTAAAACAAACTACAGTTGACTTCTCTACATTATTAAGCAACATTCAAGATGAAAGCCACGATAGCGAATGGAATATGTGTTTCTTAGCTACTAGCTTTACAGATAACCAAGATGCTGGAGCTAATGATTCATATACAAATAATCCAAATAACATGGCTGTAAATAACTACTCTCGTATCAATGATCAAGCATTGGTTGACCAATTGACAAAAGCTCGTGCTGAGTCAAATGCAGAAAAATCAAAAGCAGAATATGTTGAAGCTATGAAGATGGCTGCTGATGATGCAGGATACATGCCAGTTTACTCAGGTATGCAATTCAACCTTTACAATAAGAGAGTTGACTTGACTGGAACAGGAACATTACGTAACTGGTCTCAATCAATGGATACTATTACTGTAAAATAAATTTAAAAATTGCACAAAGATGTGTTAAAATAGTGGATGTTAAAGGACAAATGTTCATTAACAGAAACGCTGCAACGTTAAATAGTCTGCATGAAAAATTCGTGGATTGTTTATAAAATTAAGGGCAAGCCGTATTGACTTGCTCTTATATGCATTTAGTGGATAGAAAGGATCGATAACTATGCTAAAGTATGTATTTAAAAGAATTTTAGCGATGATTCCTGTCCTTTTCATCATTTCAATCGTTATTTTCGGTACTGTAAAGGCGATGCCAGGTGATGAGGTAACAGCTTATTTTGGAGCCGGTTCAAAGGTTACACAAGAGCAACGTGATCACGTTCGTGAGTTGTTAGGATTGGATAAATCGTTACCTGAACAATATGTACGTTGGGTTGGACGTATGTGTACAGGAGATTTAGGATCAAGTATTACTCTTAAAAAACCAGTTGGAACTATTATTGGTGACTATGTATGGAATACATTCTATTTGAATGTTGTTTCTTTAATAGTGGCTTTAATTTTTGCAATTCCAGTTGGAATAAAGCAAGCCGTAAAGAAAGGTTCAGTGTTTGATAACTTCTGGACAGTATTTTCATTGTTAGGAATAAGTGTTCCAACATTCTTCTTTGCCTTAGTATTAATTTTCTTCATTGGTTTGAACATCCCAGGCATGCCAATCAATGGAATGCGTGACAC
The DNA here is from genome assembly GCA_900547815.1 of uncultured Solobacterium sp. Lineage (GTDB taxonomy): Bacteria > Bacillota_I > Bacilli_A > Erysipelotrichales > Erysipelotrichaceae > Holdemanella. The sequence continues at coordinate 14,281 of URHY01000027.1, read as the reverse complement.
AATGCTTTCAAGCTTTGGTTACTCAAGTATTTTCCAAGAAATTGGAGATATCGCATTACACTCAATTTTACCTGTAATCGTATTGGCGTTTAGTTCATTTGCGTCATTCTCACGTTATGTACGTAACTCTATGGTTGAAGTCATCAACATGGATTATGTTCGTACTGCACGTTCAAAGGGTCTAAAAGAAAAGACTGTTATTTACAAACATGCATTTAAGAATGCTCAAATTCCTTTAGTAACATTACTAGGATTATACATTCCATCATTATTCTCAGGAGCCGTAATTTTGGAATCTGTATTTATCTGGCCAGGAATTGGTAAAGTATTAATTGATGCGATCAACCAACGTGATAACTCTTTAGTTATGGCTTGTTTGATGTTTAGTGCCTTGTTGATGTTGTTAGGTAACTTATTGTCTGACATTTGTTATACATTAGTTGACCCACGTATCAAGGTTGATGAATAGGAGGGAACTATAGATGGCTAAAAAAGATGCTGTAGTATTAGAATCTGGTGAAAAAATTGAATCTATAGGTCCTTGGACCATCGCATGGCGTAAGTTTAGACAAAACCGTGTTGCCATGGCAGGTTTGATTATTTTTATTTTAATTGTTATTGCTGTTATTGTTATTCCACCAATGCTTGGATATAGCGTAAATGACTATGATTTATCAAATCCTAACTTAGCTCCAGGAGGAGAACACTTGTTAGGTACAGATAAACAAGGTCGTGACTGCTTATTCCGTTTATTCTTAGGTGGACGTATCTCAATCATGGTTGGTGTTATTGCTGCTGTTATTACTGTAATTTTAGGATGTACAATTGGCGGTATTTCTGGATATTATGGTGGAAAATTGGATAACTTATTAATGCGTTTTGCTGAAATCGTTTATTCATTACCATTTACACCAATGATCATTGCGGTTGCCGCAACAATGTTGTGGGTTCCACAAAGTCAAAAAATGTACACTGTATCATTGTTGATTGGTTTATTATCATGGCCAGGACTTGCTCGTTTAGTTCGTGGACAAATTTTAACTTTACGTGAACAAGAATTTATGCAAGCTTGTGAAGCTTTAGGTATTTCAGATTTCTCAAAAATCTTTAAACACTTACTTCCAAACGTTATTTCTTTGGTAATCGTAAATGCTACACTTCAAATGGCGAGTGCTATCTTGACTGAGGCTGGTTTATCATTCTTAGGTATGGGTGTTACGGCACCAACTCCTTCTTGGGGTAACTTAATGAACTTGGCACGTGATTCTTACGTGTTCCAAAACTATCCTTGGGAATGGATCCCTGCAGGTTTAATGTGTTTATTAACTGTAATCTCTATCAACTTAATTGGTGAAGGTTTACGTGATGCATTCGACCCTAAAGAATTACAGTAGTAAGGAGGATACACAATGTCTGTAAATAAAAAAGTAATTAAAGTGGAAGACCTTCGTGTATACTTCCATACAAAAAAAGGTGATTCAAAAGCAGTTGATGGAAACCACTTTACAATGTATGAAAATGAAACACTTGCGATCGTAGGTGAATCAGGTTGTGGTAAATCCGTAACTGCCATGTCTATTTTAGGCTTAGTCAGTGAACCAGGAGAAATTATGCCTGGATCAAAAATCGTATATATGGGAAATGTAGATCGTGATGAAGATGGTTTGAACTTAGCTACAGCTACAGATGAACAAATTCGTCATATTCGTGGTAACGAAATTTCTATGATTTTCCAGGAACCAATGTCAAGTTTGAACCCAGTTATTACAGTTGGGGATCAAATTATGGAAAACATTTTAACGCACGAAGAAGTTTCTAAAGAAGAAGCTAAACAACGTGCAATTGATTTGTTGGCAGAAGTAGGTATTTCTCGTCCAGAAAAAGTTGTTGATAACTATCCATTCCAATTATCAGGTGGTATGTGTCAGCGTGTTATGATTGCGATGGCTTTATCTTGTCATCCAAAATTATTGATTGCTGATGAACCTACAACAGCTCTAGATGTAACAATTCAGGCTCAGATTCTTTCTTTAATGAACAAATTAAAGAATGAAACAGGTACATCTATTATGTTGATTACACATGATTTAGGTGTAGTTGCTCAGGTAGCTGATAACGTTAACGTTATGTATGCAGGTAAAGTTGTTGAAACAGCTCCAGTAGAAGAACTATTCAGCAATCCTAAACACCCATATACTATTGGATTAATGAATTCAATGCCTTCACTTGCTGAAGAAGGTAAACGTTTAAATACAATTGAAGGTAGCGTACCTAACCCATTGTATTTACCAAAAGGATGCTACTTTGCAGATCGTTGTCCATATGTAACAGATCGTTGTAAAGAAGGTCAACCAACAGATACAAAAATTAAATCACGTCACCACGTATGGTGCTTCAAAGTTGAAGAAGAAATGAAACAGGAGGGATAGTCATGGCAGAAAAAAGAAAAATTCTTGAAGTTAAAAACCTTAAAAAATACTTCCCTCTAAAAAAAGGAAAATATAAAGAAGGCGACCCATGTGTTAAGGCTGTAGATGATATTACTTTCGATTTATATGAAGGTGAAACATTAGGTCTAGTAGGTGAATCAGGATGTGGTAAATCTACTTTAGGGCGTACAATCATTCGTCTTTATGAACCAACAAGTGGAGAGGTAATCTTCGAAGGTGAAGATGTAGCGAAAAAGTCTCGTAAAGAAATGCGTGCTTTACGTGAAGAAATGCAGTTCATTTTCCAAGATCCATATTCTTCATTGAATCCACGTATGACTGTATTTAACATTTTGGCAGAACCATTGATTGCTCACGGAAAATTCAAACGTGGTCCAGAGCTAGAAGCATATGTTAAAGATCTAATGGACCGTTGTGGTTTGCCAAGTTATTATTGCTATCGTTATCCTCACCAATTCTCAGGTGGACAAAGACAACGTATTGGTATCGCACGTTCTTTGGCATTAGATCCAAGTTTCATTATTTGTGATGAACCAGTAAGTGCATTGGACGTTTCTATCCAGTCACAGATCATCAACTTAATGAAAGATATGCAAGAAGAAAAGAACATTTCTTATATCTTTATTTCACATGACTTGTCTGTTGTAAAACACATTTCTGATCGTGTAGGTGTAATGTATTTAGGTAGTATGATGGAACTTGCAGATAAGAATGAAATCTACTCAAACCCTCAACACCCTTATACAAGAGCGTTGATTGGTGCAATTCCTTTACCTGACCCTACAAAACGTAAAGAAATGAAAGTTATTCAAGGTGAAATTCCAAGTAACGTAAACATTCCTAAGGGATGTAAGTTCAACCCTCGTTGCCCATTTGCGAAAGACATTTGTCGTGAACAAGAACCAGCAACAAAAGAGGTTAAGCCAAATCACTTCGTTAAGTGTCACTTTGGAGGTGAATTCTAATGTCTAAGCGCCCATCAATGCGTGAGATGTTAGAAAAAAAAGATAAACAAAAAGGTAAAGAAGATCGTCTTGAAAAAGGGGATTTTCTAGCCTTATTAATTGCTGCTAGTAGTACATTCTGGCCAATTTTATTAGGTGCGATTGTTATTTTAGCGCTATTAATTTTTGGTTGGAATGCCATCTTTGCATAATACGAGAAGCTTTCGGCTTCTCTATTTTTTTAGGAGAAGAATATGAAATTTACAGATTATAAATATGAACATATGGATATTGAAGCTTTGCAGGAACAATTAAAGGCGATTTGTTCAAAATTACAGAATGCAGCTTCTTATGAAGAATTCAAAAATGCATTTATTGAATTAAATGATGTTAATAAATATATCAACACAAATCAGACTCTTGTTGATATACGTCACACAGTGGATACAAGAGATGAATATTACACACAAGAAAATGATTTCTTAAATGAAATGCTTCCCGTGTTGAAGGAAGATATCGTCAATTGTAATAAAGCAGTTATGGCTAGTACTTTTGTTTCTGAATTAAAAAAAGAAGTACCAGAAACATATTTCTTACAAAGAGAAATGGAAGAAAAATCATTTGATCCAATTATCATTCCAGAAATGCAAGAAGAAAATAAATTAGCTTCTAAATATCAAGCAATCATTGCAAGCGCACAAATTGAGTTTGATGGTGAAACATATACTCTTGCTGCATTAGAAGTAAAGACAAATGATAAAGATAGAGATACTCGTAAACGTGCAATGCAAGCATATTGGGGATGGTATGATGAACATGCGCAAGAAATTGGTGAAGTCTATGATCAATTAGTACAAGTTCGTACGCGTATGGCTAAGAAATTAGGATATAAAAACTATATTGAACTTGGTTACTATCGTATGATGCGTTTTGATTATAATAAGGAAGATGTTGAAAACTATCGTAAACAAGTATTAGAAGATGTTGTTCCTTTAGATAATGAATTATATGCTCGTCAACAAAAACGTTTAGGCTATGATACTTTGCATGCTTGGGATGAAAAGTTTGAATTTACTTCAGGAAACCCAACGCCTAAATATGATCGTGCAGAACTAGTGAAACGTGCATTAAAGATGTATCAGGAATTGGATCCTAAAACAGGTGAATTCTTTAAATTTATGACAGATAGAGAATTGTTGGATCTAGATTCAAAACCTGGTAAAGCAGCTGGTGGATATTGTACATTTATTCCAAATTATCAATCTCCATTTATTTTCGCAAACTTCAATCACACGAGTCATGATGCAGAAGTATTAACGCATGAAGCAGGTCATGCCTTCCAGGTATACTCAAGCAAAAATATTTTCCCAATCGATTGTGTATGGCCTACATATGAGTCTTGTGAAATTCACTCTATGTCAATGGAATTCTTTACATATCCATGGATGAAATCTTTCTTTGAAGAAGATGTTGATAAATATTATTTCAATCATTTATCAGGAGCTGTTAAGTTCTTGCCTTATGGAGTTTTAGTGGATCATTTCCAACATGAAGTATATGAAAAACCAGAAATGTCTATTGAAGAAAGATTAGCTACTTGGAGAAAATTGGAAAAACAATATTTACCTCATAAAAACTATGAAGGAATTGATATTCTAGAAAAAGGTGGATGGTGGATGCGTCAACTTCACATTTTCATGGATCCATTCTATTATATTGATTACACATTAGCTCAAGTATGTGCATTACAGTTCTGGGCTCGTATTCAGAAGAAAGATGAAAGGGCTTTTGAAGACTACAAACATATTTGTAAGATTGGTGGAACATTGCCATTTAGAAAAATTGTAAAGGAAGCTGGATTAAAGGTTCCTTTTGAATCAGGTTGTTTAAAAGATACAGTACAATTAGTTCGTGAATGGTTTGAAAAAGCAGATGATTCACAATTTTAAAAAATAGCTTGCGAATTGAAAAAAGGCTTGCTATAATTGTATAGCACTTACTTTGGGTCGATATGACTTAAGGCGGAAGGAGGATACATCGATATGAAACAAGGAATTCATCCTAATTATCATAAAGTTAAATGTATCTGTACATCTTGTGGTGCAGAATTCGAAACAGGTAGTACAATCAAAGGTGATGAATTACGTGTAGATACTTGCAGTAACTGCCACCCATTCTTCACAGGTCGTCAACGTTTCGCTGCTGCTCAGGGACGTATTGAGAAATTTAACAAGAAATATGGTTTGAAGTAGTAATATAATGACAGTGTCAGAAATGGCACTGTTTTTTTATTTTGGTTATAAAAAAATCGTTATTAAAAATTAAATATCCTTTAAAATAGATGTTTCAAGCTTGCTTGGTTATATTAAAATGATCAAATGTATACAAGAAATAACTGTGGTATTTGAAAACTTCTATTGCTACGTTTATAATAAAGACAATAAATTAAAAATAGTGAGGTGTATTAAAGTGAAAAGAGCTAAAAGAATGGATGTATTTCAATCTTCTATATTCACAGAATTGAAAAATATGAAGCTGGATTATACACAAAGAACAGGTAATGAAACAATTGATTTTTCAGTTGGATCGCCAAATATTGCGCCTGAACCATCTATTATGAAGGTACTGCAAGAATCAATTATGGTTCCAGAAAACTATAAGTATGCGATCAATGAATTACCTGAAATGAAATCAGCAATCCACGATTGGTATAAAAATCGTTATCACGTAGAACTTGCGAATGATGAAATGATTTGTTTACAAGGTTCTCAAGAAGCTTTAAGCACTTTATTCTTAGCAATGTGTGATCCAGGTGATATTGTATTGGTTCCAGATCCATATTATCCAATCTTTAGTGATGGACCAAAAATTGCAGGGGCTAAAGTTGAATATATGCCTTTGTTGCAAGAGAATAACTATGTCATTCAATTGGATAAAATTGATGAAGAAATTGCGAAAAAAGCGAAGATGATGATTGTATCTTATCCAAACAATCCAACTTGCGCTATAGCACCAGATTCATTCTATGAAGAGTTGATTCAGTTTGCGAAGAAATATGATATTGTAGTTTTACACGATAATGCATATAGTGAACTTGTATTTGATGGTAAAGTAGGAAAGAGTTTCTTATCTTTTGAAGGAGCTAAAGAAATAGGAATTGAATTGAATTCTTTCTCGAAAACATATGGAATGGCCGGTGCAAGACTTGGTGTGTGTGTTGGTAATAAAGAAGTGATTGATTGTTACAATACTCTTAAATCAAATATGGATTATGGAATCTTCTTACCTATACAATATGCAGGCATTGAAGCACTAAGACATGGAGGCGCAAGCATTCACTCAACTTGTCAGGCTTATCAAGATCGAAGAGATGCTCTATGTGAAGCATTTGATGAAGTAGGATGGCATATTGATAAGAGTCCTGCAACAATGTTCGCATGGGCAAGAATTCCAGATCAATATGAAGATTCATATGCCTTCACAAAAGATTTGATGGAAAAAACAGGCGTTGTCGTTACACCTGGCCAGGCTTTTGGCGTTCATGGTACTAGATATGTGCGTTTAGCTCTTGTTCAAGATATTGAGGATATCCAAAAAGCGGCAGAAAGAATAAAAAAATCTGAAATTTTTAAGTAAAGTGCAAAAATTTGCACTTTTTTTCGTATAAGAGTATATGAAGTGTAATCGATGTCAAAATGAAGATCCTAAATTATTTGCGTATGATCATGGAGTTTATTATTGTCGTAAATGCATTGATTTTTCTAGGTTGGAGGTTAATGAAAAAATAAATCCGGTTAAATTGAAGCATAGAACGTGGAAGGGTAAACCTAAACTGGATTATGAACTCACTGCTTCGCAAAAATGTGCAAGTCACGAAGTACATCAACATTTAAGTAAAGGAAAAGACGTAATACTTTACGCCAGTACAGGGGCCAGGCAAAACAGAAATTTGTTTTGAAAGTATCTGTGGATATTTAGCACAAGGAAAGAAAGTAGGGTTTGCGATCAGTCGAAGACAGGTTGTTCTTGAAATCGCAAATCGTTTGCGTATAGCGTTTCCTGAATTAAGTGTATGTGAAGTGGCTCAAGGATATACCCAAGTTACAGATGCAGACCTTATTGTATGTACTACACACCAGTTGTATCGTTATCCATGTGCCTTTGATTTATTAATTTTAGATGAGTTAGATGCCTTTCCTTTTGTGGGCAATGAAGTACTTCAGGCCATAGCTAATCAGGCGTGTATTGGACAAAAACTAATGTTGAGTGCAACACCAGACAAAGAGAGTATGGAACTTGTGAAACAAAAGAAAATAGAGCTTGTGTGTTTGTTTGAAAGGCCACATAAACACCCATTGATTGTACCTAAAGTGATACAGGTATCTATTTTAATTCAAGTATGGATTGTAATTTATTTGTGCATAAAATTCCAAAAAGAAGGAAAACAAACATTGGTTTTTGTCCCTCGAAAAAATGATGGAAAGTGGATGAAGATGATTCTAAATTTATTTGTGAAGACAGATTTTATTCATTCTTCTACACAAAATAAAGATGAAATTTTAGATTGCTTTCGCAATAAAGAATTGAGTGCACTAGTGTGTACAACACTTTTAGAAAGAGGAATCACGATTCCAAGTGTTCAAGTTGTTGTTTTTAAAGGAGATCATTCAGTCTTTACCACAGCCAGTCTTATTCAGATTTTTGGGCGTGTGGGACGAAGTTTTAAAGATCCAGAGGGAAAGGGTGTGTGTTTATGTCAAGCTTCAAGCGAATCTATCAAAGATTGTGTGAGTCAAATTACGAAGATGAACGATACTGTTTATGCTGCCACAAAAAAATGAGTGAAATTCGCAATTTTGAGATTTTCTTTTATAATGATCTTTTGATATGTCCGGATTGTTCAAAAAATTTCAAGCTACATAAACAAATCTATAATATAGATGGTATCCCTTTATATGTTCTCTATGAGTATGATGAGTTTTTAGAGAGGTTGTTTTTTCAGTATAAGGAACAAAGGGATGTTGTATTAAAAGATGTTTTTTTGTGTGAACACTTATATTTAAAGAAGATTTTTAAAAAATATTGTGTCTGTACTTTATGCAGTAGTGATGCAAAGCGCATGGAAAGAGGATTTGAAGCAACAGTTGATATATATTCTACTTTGGATATCTTTGTGCATTCACCATTTTATAAGAAAGAAGATATAAAACAATCTTCAAAATCAAAAGCAGAAAGAGCACATATCAAAGAGATATTGGCTTTAAAAGAATTGTATCCTTTACCAAAAAAGAAAATATTGCTTGTGGATGATGTTTGTACGACAGGAAATACTTTAAGTGCTGCACAAAGCTTGATTCATCCCGACTGTATGTTTGTATTGGCGGCTCATCCATTATGGATTTTGGCAAATAAAGAAAACATAGTGGTCAAATCAAAAGGGTTTTGGTAAAATAGTTTCAAAGGGGCGATAGAAACTATGGACAAGAGAAGAAAGAATGAGAATGATGAAATTTCTCAATTATTAGATTCGTTTCAAATGGATGAAGAAGATACATTGGAACAAAAAATGGATCAATTCACAAAAAATCAAACTCGTAGTCGAGTAAATAAACATAAACCTCAACCAGAGATTTCGTTCCAGTCAAAAGAAGTGGAACCATCTTTAGGTGATACGCTTGTGGTAGGTTCGAAAGATTTGAACGAACCTAAAGAAGAAGATTTATCTGCAACTCGTACGGTCATGTGGAATGCGGATGATTTAAAGAAAGAGGCGGATGCTACAAACAAAACAGTTGTGATTGATGATGATGAGATTCAATCTTTATTAGAAGAAGGTAAGGGGCCTCAACTAAAAAGAGAGGTTATCAATAAGAAGAAGGATTCTAAGAAAAAAACATTTAAGAAAAACAACTCTAAGACAGGATTATATATTGGATTAGGTGTTGTAGGCGTTTTATTGATTTCATTATTGATTTTTGGTGGTATCAAACTAGTAACTAGTGGATTATCGGATTCGGATGAAAAAACAGAAGAAATTCAAAAGAAGAATTATCAAGAATTATTAGATTTTGCGAATAACTACAATTCATTATCTTCTAGTGAGAAGAAAGAAATTGTTGATCTTGAGAGTAAATATAATAGTTTAACTCGTAAACAAAGAGAAAAAATTGATGAGATTTTAGAGAAAGCTACGGGTAAAAACTTTAATGAATTACTTGCGAAGGCAAATAAGAAAACAAATTCTAAAAAGAAAAACAACAATACGGAGATTGCAGAAAAGAAAGCTGAATTAAAACAGAAAATCAGTGATTTAAAGAAGCAGCTTACTAAGGCGGAAGCAGATTTGTTAAGTGCTCAAAAATCACAGGAGGCTGCACAAAGCGAAGTGGATTCTTTAAAATCAAAAGTTGATTCTGCCAATTCTTCATTATCGGATGCACAAAATGCTGTGAGTAGTGCTCAATCAGCATATGATAGTGCTAGTAGTGATTTACAGGCATGTGAAAATCGTCGCTCTGAATTAGAGAAAATTCCAAATGATCAGTTAACACAGGATCAGTATTCTGAATTACAAAAACTTTATTCAGAACATCAAGGTTTAGTAAACCAAGTTAATTCTACAAAATCAGATTTAGATAACGCGAAAGCTGCTTTGTCAGCAGCACAAAAGAATTCAAACGTATCCTCTTTACAGAATAAATTGAATTCAGCTCAGAGTAAATTGGATAGTGCAAATTCAGATGTTACAGATGCACAATCAAAAGTGGATTCAATAAATTCACAAATAGATGGCTATCAAAGACAATTGGATGATTTAGATTAGGCAATACAATTATTTGTATTGTCTTTTTCTATTGTAACCTTTTAAAGTGCTGCGATTTTTGTTAGAATAGATGAGGAAAGTCAGGTGAAAATATGCGTAATGCGATTGTTCTGGCGGCTGGAAAAGGAACTCGAATGAAATCTGATCGTAGCAAGGTAATGCATACGATTATTGATCGTTCAATGTTGGCTTATATCATTGATGCTTTAAGAGCTGTATCTGTACAAAGAATTGTTGTGATTGTTGGATATCAAGCGGAAAGTATCAAAGAAGCTTTTCCAGATGTTGAATTTGCTTTGCAGCAACCCCAATTAGGTACTGGTCATGCGGTTATGCAGGCTACACAATTAAAGGATGAAGATGGAGACACATTGATTATCAATGGTGATGGTCCTTGTATTCAACCTGAGACTTTGGAAAAACTATTCCAAACAAATCAAGATGCATCATTAACTCTATTGACTTCTGTATTGGATGATGGAGCTCATTATGGTCGTATTGTTCGTGATGAAAATGGTCATGTTCAAGCGATTGTAGAGGCAAAAGATTGTACAGAAGAACAAAAGAAAATCTGTGAAATCAATGCGGGTATGTATTGTTTCAAAAATAGAGATTTATTTGATAATCTTGATAAACTAACAACAAATAATGCTCAAAATGAATATTATTTAACCGACTTAGTTAAGATTTTGGCAAACCAAGGTAAAGTTGTTAAAGGATTGGTTGTTGAAGACCGTGATGAAGTTATGGGAATCAATGATTGTGTAGAATTAAATAAGGCGTATGAATGGATGCGAAATCGAATCAACAATAACTGGATGAAAGAAGGAGTACAAATTGTAGATCCTAAGCGTACAGTTATTGGAAAAGATGTAAAAATTGGACATGATGTCATTATTCATCCAAATGTTGAAATTCTAGGTAAAACAGAAATTAAAGATTTTGTTGAAATTTTACCGGGTTCTTATTTGAATAATTCAATAATTGAAAATCATGCAGTAGTAGATTCAAGTAAAGTCGTCGATTCTTGCATAAGTGAGGGAACTGTTGTGGGACCTATGTCTTATGTAAGCAATAATAAAACTATAAAATAACCTGATAGGGTATGAGAAAGGATAAATCATGAAAAACACTGTTGTATTTGCTTTATCATCAAGCGTTGGTTTAGCAGAAGATATTTGTAAGGAATTAGGATTAGAATTAGGAAAATGTGAAGTTAAACATTTTGCGGATGGAGAAATTTTAGTTGAATTAGGTGAATCTGTTCGTGGAAAACACGTATATTTTGTACAAAGTACAAGTAAACCTGTAAACGCAAATTTAATGGAAATTCTAATTGGTATTGATGCATGTAAACGTGCTAGTGCTGCTAGTATTACTGCAATCATTCCATATTTTGGATATGCACGTCAGGATCGTAAGGCAAAACCTCGTCAACCAATTACTTCTAAATTAGTAGCTAGTTTATTAGAAAGAGCCGGAGCTGATCGTGTTGTAACAGTTGATTTACATGCTACTCAGATTCAAGGATTCTTTGATATTCCAGCAGATGATATTACTGCCAATGGATTGATTGCTGATTACTTCAAACATAAGGAAGGATTAGGAGAAATCGTTGTAGTATCTCCTGACCACGGTGGAGCTGTACGTGCTCGTAACTTAGCAAATGCATTAGGTGCACCTATCGCAATCATCGACAAACGTCGTCCAAAACCAAATGTAGCTGAAGCTATGAACTTAATTGGTGACGTTTATGGAAAGACTGCAATTATCATTGATGATATGGTAGATACAGCTGGAACATTAACTGCTGGTATCAAAATGTTAAAAGACAAAGGTGCAAAAGCTGTATATGCTTCATGTTCACATGGTATCCTTTCAGGTCCTGCTATTGAGCGTTTAAAAGCTGCTGAATTAGCTGGATTCGTTTGTACAAATACAATTGATCAAACAGAGCACCAAAAAGATTATCCAGAAATGACTGTTCTTTCAATGGCACCATTATTAGCTGGATTAATTCACGCTGTTGAAGAAAACTCTTCACTATCAGAAGTACTAGCACACGCTTTTGATGACTAATATGGAAACATTGTTTATTGGGTATCCGCCTTGTTCCACTTGTAAAAAGGCATATAAAGCTTTACAGGATTTAGGGATTGAAGCTGCATATCGAAATATTAAAGAAGAAAATCCAACAAAAGAAGAAATTCAGAGTTGGATTGATCGAGGCGTAGAATTAAAAAAATTGTTCAATACAAGTGGTATGTTGTATCGTGAATTGAATGTAAAAGAAAAGCGACAAACATATACAGAAGAGCAATTGATAGATTTGCTTGCATCCAATGGTATGTTAGTTAAAAGACCTATTGTAATTCAGGGCGATACTATCATTATAGGAAACAAAGTTTCAGAATACGAAAACTTACAAAAATAGACCTGTCAGAAATTGACAGGTCTTTCTCTATTTAAAAATGGAATTGAAATTCTCTTCAATTTGTTTGCATGTACTTACATCATCAAGTTGTTTAATTTCACAAATTTTCTTGGCAACATATTCCACATACATAGGTTCATTTTCTTTTCCTCTATAAGGAACAGGCGTTAAATAAGGGGAATCTGTTTCTGTGATGATTCTATCGATTGGACAAACTTCAATACATTCAGGGGCGTGTCTAGCATTTTTAAAAGTGATAGGTCCCGCAAAAGAAATCATAGAATTCATTTTTAAACATTCCATCATTGTTTCTTTACTTCCACTAAAACAGTGGAAAATGATTTTTGTCTTTGCGTATTGTTTTAAAATATCCATGCAATCTTTTGTAGATTCACGCATATGAATAGAAATAGGAAGATTGTGTTCATTTGCGATTTGAATCTGCTTAATGAATAATTCTTTTTGTAAATCATTAAAACTTGTATCCCAATAGTAATCTAAGCCAATTTCACCTAAACAATCTAAATATGGAGCTTGATTTATTAAATATTGAATATCTTTTTCCTTTATTTCTTTAGCATCACTTGGAAACCAACCAAAAGCTATTTTAAAGAACGGATATTCTTCTTTTAATTTTTTTGCACGATCTAATTCTTCGGGGTTTGTGCACATAATCATGCAAGAAGTAACGTTTTTAATTTTAATATTTTCAATAATTTCATCGATTCGACTATATAGACGATCACAAGTAATGTGACAATGACTATCTGTATACATAAATAACCTTCTTTCTTAAAATAGTATATAATTGTGTTAAAAGAGGTGCAATATGAAAGTTGGTATAGAATTAAATGTGAGCAACAAAGAGTTTTATGATGTGATGATGAAATCATTACAGGAAGAATTGAATAATGTTACAAAGAAAAAACTAGAATTAAAAGAAGGGTTGAAATATAAGAAAAAATCAACACAAAGAAAAGGAGTTGGATCAGAAATTACAGTGCATATTAAAAGATTGGTTCCAAATGAATTATATGTGGCAACTTTTAATACAGCTATTGATCATACAACAATTTCATATAAGATTGAAGTTTTAAGCGAATCAAAAATTAAAGTAACATACGAGGAAATATATGAGAATATATCTTCACAGAATGTTCCTGCATGGAGACAAAAGATGGCTGAGAAACAATCGGCTAAAAAAGCTAAAAAGATGTTTAAAGAAATCGAAAAATTTATTTTAAATGAAAGAAACAAATAATGCAGATTATTCCATAAAAGAGACCAGGTTTTCCATCTGGGTTTCTTTTTTTATATATCTGCGTTATAAATTTGGTGTAGAAAAGCTTTAACCCAACAAAAGAAGGAGGGATTGGATATGAAAAAGTTAGGTTATTTAGCAGGAGCATCATTATTGTTTGTTCCAATGCCTCTGTATGCAGCAGGAATTGGTTCTAGCAATCAAGTGTTTACTCACACTGGCTGGTTCTCAGTTATTTGTATGGCAACAATCGGTGTAGGAGTAGCCATTTGTTCAAAACATCAAAAATAATATAGAAGGATACATGATGTATCCTTTTTCTGTACGACAGGCAGTCGTGCTTATAGTTGATAATCTAAATCAATGATT
>URHY01000026.1 GCA_900547815.1 uncultured Solobacterium sp. | reverse complement strand
ATTTAGTGTAAAGGTTATCGCAACCTAAAGGTGGGAATAAATTTTTCTTTTGACCTATTTTCTATTTTAGTTTATTTTCAACTTCCTTTCAATAGGGCGGTTTGCTATAATGAAAGATACCCAAATACAAGGAGTGATATTCATGCGAACACCAGATTTAAACTGGCTAAAAGACTCTCGTATCTTTCAAGTCAATCGACTACAAGCATACAGTGATCATATATATACAATGGGAAAAGACAAAAAGCCAAGCTCTTTTTCTCTAAATGGAACATGGAAATTTAAACAATCTAAAAACTTTGATTCATGCTTCAAATTCTTTTATAACACAGAATTTAATGATGCCAACTGGAACGATATCCAAGTACCAGGACACATCCAACTTCAAGGATTCGATAATCCCCACTATACAGATGTGACTTACCCATGGGATGGCCATGATGTAGTTAAGCCTGGACAAATTGATATGGATAAAAATAAAGTATATCAATACCGTAAAACTTTTGATCTCCCACAAGACTTTATCAACCACAAACTCATTCTTTCTTTTGAAGGTGTCGAAAGTAATGTCTACGTCTGGCTAAACGGAATCTTTTTAGGCTACAGCGAAGATTCCTTTACACCAAGTCGCTTTGACATCACAAAATACGTTCAAGAAAAAGATAACACTCTATGTGTACGTATTTTTCAAAAATGTACAGGCACATGGCTAGAAGATCAAGATATGTGGCGATTTAACGGAATCTTTAGAGATGTCATGATCTATAAACAACCAGACATCCATATTCAAGATTTACATATTGATACAAATATTGATTTAGACACAAAGAAAAGTATTCTAACATGTACATGCAAGCTTACTTCTAATGAATCGCATACGCTGCAAACAAAGCTATATGATCCACAAGGAAACATTGTATGGAATGCCAATATGCAAGATACTTTTGAAATCCCTGTTGAAAATACAATTCTTTGGAGTAGTGAATTTCCAAATCTATATCAATTAGAAATTGTACTCTACGATACAAATAATGAAATCTTAGAGACCATTCAAGAACAAGTTGGCTTTCGTAAATTTAGCCTTGAATATGGCATTATGAAATTGAATGGAAAACGCATCGTCTTCCATGGTATCAACCGTCATGAATGGAACCCAAAAACAGGAAGATCTATCACATCTGAACAAATGGAAGAAGATATCCATATGTTAAAATCATTAAATATCAATGCCGTAAGAACATCACACTATCCAAACAATAGCTATTGGTATAAACTTTGTGATCAATACGGAATTTATGTCATTGACGAAATGAATCTAGAAACACATGGTGCCAATGAAATTCTTCCTCAAAACAAACCAGAATGGACTGATTGTCTATTGGATCGTGCTAGAAGCATGTATGAAAGAGATAAAAACCACGCATGTATATTAATGTGGTCTTTAGGCAATGAAGCTGGAAGCGGATCTAACTTTATGATTCTGCACGACTACTTTAAAGAACAAGATGCATCAAGACTTGTACACTATGAAGGCATTACACAAGATCGTACATTTGAAAATGCTTCAGACATTGAATCTAGAATGTATACTTCACCAGAAAATGTGAAAGCCTATCTAGACTCACATCCAATCAAGCCATTTCTATTATGCGAATATATGCATGCGATGGGAAACAGTTTAGGTGGTATGGAAGAATATACCAACCTTGAAGATGAATACGAACAATACCAAGGCGGCTTTGTATGGGACTATGTCGATCAAGCCATTGAAAAAGATGGACAATATTATTATGGACAGGATTTTGATGATTATCCAAACGACTCAAATTTCTGTGGAGATGGTATTCTACTTGCAAATCGCCAAGAGACTGGCAAAAGTCAAGAATTAAAACAACTCTATCGCTATGTCGATATGGAAATCCATTATGATACGATCACAATCAAAAATAAGAACTTATTCTATGACCTAAGTAAAGATACCTTTATATTTGAACTGAAACGCAATGGACTTGCCATTCAATCCGGTATCTTTAAAACAAGTGTGGAACCAGGCACTACAAAAACAATGCCTGTACAATTTAAACAAATCAACACGCCTGGCTATTATACAAAAACCATCTACTACAAAACTCCATTTGGCATCCAATCCTTTGACCAACAAGTTTTTGAAGTCAAACAAGACGAACCAGAATCAAAACCAATGTTTGTAGTAGAAGGAATCAGTACAATTGGCATCCAATTTAAGGATATAGAATACTTATTTGACAAAAGAAAAGGTTTAGTATCCATTAAAGTTGATGATAAAGAAATGCTTAAACAAGCACCAAAGCCTATCTTCTATAGAGCATTAACCGACAATGATCGTGGTGCCAAACAAACCTACTCCAACTGGCTAAGTGCAAGCATATTTCAAAATGTTATTGATTTTAAAATGATACGCAATTCTAAATGTGCACAAATGATCTATACCCTTCAATTGGAGTCGATTGAAGAAGAATGTAAACTTGTTTATACCGTTTATTCAAACCAAAGCATTCAAATCCAGTTACATATGGATAAAAATTCAAAAAGACAAACCCTTCCCCTATTTGGAATTGAGTTTGCCCTAAAAGAATCATTCAAAAATTTTGCGTACTTCGGTAAAGGTGAAAAAGATACATATGCCGATAGAAATCATGCATTAACAGATTTCTATTCTGAAAATGTAGATACAAACTACATTCCATACTTAAAACCACAAGAACATGGAAACCATGTCGAATGCAAATGGTGCTGTCTATCTGACAATACAATTGGATTCAACCTAAAAAGTGAAAACATGGAATGTCAAGCCAGCAAATATTCTTTTATGCACTTATATAATGCCAACCACACATTTGAACTGCCACAAACTCAAACAACCTATTTAAGAATCACAAAACAACAAATGGGCGTAGGTGGAATCAATAGCTGGGGTGCAAAAGTACAACCCCAATATTTGATTGATCAATCTAAAAATCTAGACTTTACTTGTACACTTTATATTTCAAAGAAGGATTGATTTCCTTCTTTTTATTTGGCGCTTACTATACATACAAAGAAAACACATCCGCTAATGCCATCTAAAGATATGTAAGAAAACAAGAGGCAAAATCTCATCCTATGATTTACGTTCAATAATACCATTTGAAATCAAATGCTTTAATGTCGGCGCAAGAACAACATACGTAATATTCACCATTTCTTTACGAAGCAAAGTATAGCGTAAAGTTTTTTTGTTGGCCAATACACAAATAATACGAGAATTCCACTTACCTTAAAATATATCCAGTCCATACTCCAAAGGACAACGAATATCCTTTTCTAATTTTGGTTTATACATGTTATAACCCAGAGAAATTAAACAAGAACTCTTTTATTCTTCAAGTACCTATTAAATTTAATAGGTACCTACAACACACTCTTATTTTCTGCACCAGGCGTTGTTACAATGATACGATGCACCCTTAGCTGTTGCTGCACCTTTAAACATATCTACAATTTCACCTTCAGTCACATACTTTGCCTTGCCCTGAATTTAATATCCCTCTAAACTAGAAGCATCATATGCACTAATCGCAATCTCACCATTATTTTCCAAAACATTTTTAACGTTGTTTCCAAGAATACCTATCCAATCAACAACTCATCGGATTTTGAAATACTCTTAAATGCCACTAAAACAACATTTGGCTTTCCATTCAAACAAGTAGCCAAATCCCAATTACTATTCTCTAATACTTTTTTTCATTATCATTCATCATACAAATGACCTTCTTACAACACACATTATAAGAAGGTCACTCTCAAAATATAAGATATTAACAAATTGTTAAGTTACTCTTTTATTTCATAGTGAATACTACCACAACCATCATGAGCCTTAACTTTAGCCATGGCACCATTCACCACATACATATGCGGATAGGTATGTCCAATGTCCATCTTAAGTACAACATCTATATCTGGTAAAGCCTTTTTAAATGCCTGCTCATACCCAATCAAATCCGAAACATTCTTAAATAATACACGACCCACTAAAATAGCCTTTGTATATTTAAAATAACCCATATATTTCATTTTCAATAAAGCACGATATACATCACATGAATTCATTGAAAAAATATCAAAAAACCAAATAATGCCATCCAATTTATAACGTTCATTAAATTCTTCTACAAAATCATAGGGCGTACCTGCCATATCATTGATACTCTCAAAACACCCTCCTAAAAGCCTACCTTTTGCATCACAACTACCTACATACTCTGTCTTTGTATTAAGGATGGGTGCACCATCATTATAAAAATCAACATCCTGATGTAGTGAACTTGAATGAAGAACGTTATTTTTCCCTTTTAAAAATTCAATACATAAATCTGAATATTCATTGATTCCAAATTCATCAAAGCTACCCGCATTAAATCCATATAAAGTAGCCAAATCACACTTACATGTTATTGGAAATAATAAATTTGTTGGATCACTCGCACCCAAATACCACTTTGGATTCTTTTCAATCAAATCAAAATCAAGATATGGCAACGTTTCAAATTGAAAATCACCACCCGCAGCTAGCCATATGGCATCTACATTTGAATCATTAACTAATGAGTTCAATTCAGTAACACGAGTGAATGCATCACAACTAGGTTCACTATCATTTCTTACACTGTTTGTTTCAATCACATTAAAACCATGACTTTTTATATACTTTATAGACTCATCAAAACTATCTAGCTTATGTCCTACACCACTCGACATAGCACATACGCCAATCGTATTATTATTCACATTTAAAAACCTAGGATATTTCATAAAAAAAACCTCCATTCCTATTATAATGGAAAAACGACAAGACTCAAAATCTTGTCGCATTCCCATAGTTTTAAAATAGAAAGGAAGTTTCATGTATTGCCCTAATACATTTATATTATAGTCAAATAATAACGATTTGTCTTTATACTTTTTAGTTAAAATACAAAATTTTAACTAAAAAGAGCAGGGCGCAATCCTGCTCTTCAAGCATCCTCTACTAAGTCGCGATTTAAGAGAATATATTGACGGATTATTTCTCACAGAAATATTATAGAGAGAAACAGTTTTATGTGCGAAAACGCTTTCACAAAACCAATAGTATTATATATCAATTTTGTTTATTATGTTTGCACAAATTAGTAATCTGTTTATAATTTTTGTTCATTATTATAAATAATGAGAGCCATAAATACAAGGTCTTCATCCTGCTCATTTGCGATACTATGACCCTTGCCACTCGGTGTAAAATAATGTTCACCTGGCTTTAAATACAACGTTCTTTCATGATTATCATCCAAAGTAGCTATTCCAGAAAGGACAAAGTAATCTTCTCCATCTCCATCATGCACATGATAACCAACACTACATCCCTTTTTTAAAGTAACCTTGGCATAAACACGATTCATACCATGCATTTCATCTGCAGTCATGATATGTTCAAAATGTGCTACACCAGTACCACCCATAAAATTTTCTTTTTCTACAATTACCATAATCTATCCCCTAAATCAAAGAATTATCTTTAAAATAATTGATTTTCATACTTGATTTAACTTCATCCAACGTCTTTTGAGCTGTTGCGTAAGCCTTTTTAGTACCTTCTTCTAAGATTTTTACAACTTCTGGAAGTTTAGCTTCCCATTCCAGTCTTCTTTCACGAATTGGACTCAACTCTTCTTGCATAACACTATTCAAGAAACGTTTCACTTTAACATCTCCTAATCCACCACGTTGATAGTGTGCTTTTAATGCATCCAAGTTTTCATATTCTGGTAAATACTTTTTAAAATGTTCTGGCTTGCAGAATGCATCTAAATATGTAAATACACAGTTTCCTTCAATCTTACCAGGATCACTTACCTTGATATGATCTGGATCTGTATACATGCTCATAACTTTCTTTTTAATTGTTTCTGCATCATCTGACAAATAAATACAGTTACCTAATGATTTAGACATCTTCGCCTTACCATCTGTACCAGGAAGTCTTAAACAAGCACAGTTTTGTGGCAATAAGATTTTTGGTTCAACCAAAGTTTCACCATAAATCGAATTGAATTTATGAACGATTTCCTGAGTCTGCTCAATCATTGGCATTTGATCTTCTCCTGCAGGTACTGTCGTTGCCTTAAATGCAGTTATATCAGCTGCCTGTGAAATTGGATAACATTGGAAACCAACAGGAATACTCGAATCAAATCCACGCATTTTGATTTCTGCTTTTACCGTTGGATTTCTCTGAAGACGACTAACTGAGACTAGGTTCATATAATAGAAAGTCAATTCTGTTAATTGAGAAATCTCAGACTGAATGAAAATCGTTGTCTTACTTGGATCAATACCACAAGCCAAATAATCTAAGGCAACCTCTAAAATATTTTCACGCACCTTATCTGGATTATCAAAGTTATCTGTCAACGCCTGTGCATCCGCAATCATAATATAAATTTCATCGAACTCCCCAGAATTTTGTAAAAGGACACGATTTCTCAATGACCCAACATAATGTCCAATATGTAGTTTTCCTGTGGGACGATCTCCCGTTAAAATAATTTTTGCCATAAATACCTCACACTACAATAATTGCTTTTTCGCAAAATTCCATGTATCTCTACACATATCATCTAGATTCTTTTCAGCTACCCAGCCAAGCTGTTCTTTAGCTCTTGTAGGATCTGCATAACATGTCGCAATATCACCAGGACGTCTAGGCTTGATCACATAAGGAATCTTGATTCCATTTACTCTTTCAAAAGCATGTACAATATCTAATACACTATAGCCTTTTCCTGTTCCCAAGTTACAAATATGAACACCTGGCGTATTGTATTTTTCAATCGCTAGTACATGACCCTTTGCCAAGTCGACTACATGAATATAGTCACGAACCCCTGTTCCATCTGGTGTATCATAATCATCACCAAATACACCAAGTTCTGGAAGCTCACCAGTAGCCACCTTCATAATATAAGGCATCAAGTTATTTGGAATTCCCTTTGGATTTTCTCCAATCAAACCCGATTCATGCGCTCCAATTGGATTGAAATAACGAAGTAACGTTACACTCATTTCTGGATTGGCAAACTGCACATCCGTTAAGATTCTTTCCATCATAGCCTTAGTTGCACCATATGGATTTGTCGTAACACCTAGCTTGCAGTCTTCTGTTAAAGGAACGACTTCAGGATCTCCATAAACAGTAGCACTTGAACTAAATACAATACTTGGCACATGATATTTCTTCATCATCTTGGCAACAATTAAAGTTGTCATCAAGTTATTTGTATAATACTCAATTGGTTTTTGAACACTTTCACCAACTGCCTTAAATGCGCAACAATGAATCACCGCATCCAATTTATTTTCCTTAAATACAGACTCCGTCTTTTCTTCATCTAATACATTAAATTCATAAAACTTAACATGTTTTCCTGTAATCTTATAGATTGAATCCAATACTTCTGGTTTAGAATTTGAGAAATCATCGATTACAACAACATCATGACCACTTTCTAATAATTCAACACAAATATGACTACCGATATATCCGGCACCACCCGCAATTAAAATATTCATATGTAATACCTCGTTTCTATCTGCTATTATACCCTATTTTACTTAGTCTACAAAATAAGAATCTCTTTACATTCTTTTTCTGATAAAGATACAGCTACGTCTTCAAACCAAAGACAATGATTTTTCGCATCAAAATAATCAAATTTAATACTTCGACCTAACTTATTTTCCAATAAATTCTTTTTCGTTAAAACCATTTTTGGATTTAAACTTTGATCATAGATTTTAAAGGCCAAAAGAAATTGTGAAACACTATGACACAACACAACTTGTTCATCTTCACTCAAATTGTCAATATGCTTCTGTTCAGTTAGCACAAGATCAAACTTTTTTTTAGGATCTCGATAAATAAATGGATAATATAAATAAAACATAGACTTACAATTCTGACATTGATGCATAAAATAGGATCCATCATTCAAACGTTTTTTTGCGACTATGTCCATTTGTGCTATCACAACTGTATCTCTTTTTATCTCAAAAACATGCCCACAATGTGGACATGTTACTGGTATCATTCTTTCTTTCATTAAATAGATCTACAAGCAGATTTCAACCATTCTGATTCATCAGCTGTCAAATATGGACTGATTTTTTCAAATACTTCTTTATGATAATTGTTTAGCCAAGCCTTTTCTTCGTTAGTCAATAAATCTACATCTAAACCATCTAAATCAAATGGTACAAATGTCAGTGGTTCAAAATGCATAAACTGTCCATAGTTATTCACATTTCCTTTAACTACAACCATTTCATTTTCATGACGAATACCAAACTTACCTTCACAATACACACCTGGTTCATTTGAAGTAATCATACCCTCATCTAATACACACATTTCATTACGGTGTGGCAACACTTTCCATCTAAAGCCATTTGGAGATTCATGTACATTCAATAAGTGTCCTACACCATGTCCTGTACCACATTGATAATCCATATCATGATCCCATAATGGTCCGCGAGCAAGAATATCTAAGTTTAATCCTGAACATCCAAATAGGAAGTGCGCATCAGATAGACGAATGTGTCCTCTTAAAGCTTTTGTAAACCAATACCTTTCCTCTTCACTGATTTTACCCAAGACAAAAGTACGCGTAATATCTGTAGTACCCTCAAGATATTGCCCACCACTATCAATTAAAAGCATACCCTCATTTGTGACATCTACATTTGTTTCAGGCTTTGAAGAATAGTGCATCATCGCTGCATGTTCTTTATAAGCACAAATCGTATTAAAACTATCTTCTAAATAGTTTTCTTGTTCACTACGAAGAACTTGTAATTTAGATTGTATACTCATTTCGCTCATTTCAATCTTACCAGCGTTCTTCTTTAACCAATACATGAATTTTGTTACGGCAACACCATCTTTAATGTGTGCCCACTTTGTACACTTTAACTCTGTATCATTCTTTAAAGCTTTCCATAAAATAATTGGACTTTCCTTAAATACTGTTTTAGCCTTTAAATTTGATACAATCGCATAATTCACACTTGATGGATCAATTAAAACAGTGTTTTCTAATTCTTTACTTTCTGCATAGATATCGTTATATGCACATACTTTTACATTGTTCTTTTCAAACTCTTTTTTACTTAATTCATCTAAACGACTCGCATCCATATAAATAGATGCAGAATCCAAAGAAACAATAGAATATGCCAATGCGACTGGGAAATTAGGAATGTCATGTGCTCTTAAATTATAAAGCCACGCAATCTGATCTACACTTGTTAAGATGATAGATTCAACTTTTGTTTCTTTTAAATAGGCGCGCAAACGACCTAACTTACTTTCCATTGATTCACCAGAGAATTTTTCTGAATAATGGAAAGTTGGTGTACTAGGAAGTTCAGGACGATTTGTCCAAACATCATTAACTAAGTCTAGATTTACATTCATATTCAAGCGTACTAGATCAAAGACAGATTTATATGCCAAAGCATCCTTTGTGTTCATAACACGGCCATCAAATCCAACTGTATCATTTTCTTTTAGATTTTCAATAATATACGCATCCAATTCAGGTACACCAGGCTGACCTTGTTTCATCAAATCAATACCTGTTCCATTTAATTGATTTGCCGCCTGAATGAAGTAACGACCATCTGTCCATAGTGCTGCTTTATCTAATAATACAACTAAAATTCCCGCACTACCTGTAAATCCAGACATATATTTACGACATGCGAAATAGTCACAAACATATTCTGTTTCATGGAAGTCACTTGTAGGAACAATGTAAGCTTGTACATTATTTTCCTTCATTTTCTCACGTAATTTTGAAATTCTTTCTGTAATCATTTTTAAAATCCTTCTTTCTCTATGCTAATTTCTTTAGGGCATCCACTTGATATACTTTATCCAGGAAATCAAAGGCTCCCACAGAAAAACATAATACAATACCCATTAAAAATAACATTTTAATGATATATGTTATAAAATAAACACCCTTTACACTGCTTTCTAGACGCATGTATTTAAAATGTGACCACATAATAAATAGTGGAAATAAAAACAACATGCTTTGGAATAGCCAATACATCCAAGTACGATTTTGTAGAAGGTATAAAATATCAAATGCTTTGTGCGCATGAAAATCAAGCATAAATTGATTGATAACTGCAACAGATGCATGACCGTTCAAAAAGCCGAGTGCACCTAAAAAACAAATACCTACAAATGCGTTATTCAGCAAAATACAAGTTCTTGCGACTTGCTGGCTCTTTTTAGATGTAACTCGATTGACCTGTGCCAACAGACATAAATAGCTCAAAACAAAAAAGATCGTATATACTACGGAATAAAATGGAATAAATGAATAAAATACACAAAATATGATAGATACTCCAATCAACAAATTCGCTATTGAATCCGTTGTTGTGTGATATCTTCGTACTTTTCGAATTCCATTTTTTTGCATAGAGAATGCACGTGTAATCAAATTATAGACTGGTTTTGGCAAAACCGACATCAAAATAACGAATACACCTACAACGCCTATCACAATATAATCACCCATTATATCCTCCCCTTTAAATCTTTACCTTTCTATTGTAGAATAAAAATATCATTTCGTCCAATAAGAAAGAGGTGCAGAATGAAACTTGTTTTTTTAGATGCCGATGGCACACTATTTCACCACGAAGGATACATACCAGAGAGTGCAATCAAAGCTTGCATCCAAGCACAAAAGAATGGTCATAAAATTATTTTGTGTACAGGAAGACAACGCATTGAAATTTTTGGTCCCATGTTAAAAATAGATTATGATGCGATTATTGCCGGTAGTGGTGCAACGATTGAATGTAACCACAAAATCATTGAAGAAAACACATTATCTAAAGAAGAAAGTCAATATTTGTCAAACTATCTTCTCACAAATAACATTCCAGCTAATTTTGAATCTAGCACCAGAATCTATGCTACTCAATATACAAAAGATACCATGTTAAAAATGGTCGAAGAACAATGTGTAGGAAAAAGTGAAGAAGAAAAGGCCAAACATGGCCTTACAATTCTTACAAGTCAAATTACAGTTGTCGACAACATTCTAGATTTAGTCTATAACAAAGTGTCTGTCATTGATAATGGCAAAACACCATATAAAAAAATCCAACAAGATCTATCTGATAAATATGATGTAATTCCCGCAACATTTGCCCCACTTGGAAAAGAAAGTGGCGAAATCACTTCTTATCATATCAACAAGGCAACTGGAATAGATTCAGTGGTTAAATACTTTAATACTGACATCAAAGATACAATTGCGATTGGGGATGGTTTTAATGATCTTCCTATGTTTGAAAAAGCCTATTTAAGTGTTGCGATGGGAAATGCCCCACAAGAAATCAAAGATAAAGCTGATATGATTACTACATCCCTAGATGATGATGGTGTATATCACGCCTTTAAAGAATTAAAGCTTATATAGACTAAAACTCCCATAAGGGAGTTTTATTTTATCCAAATCAATCATGAAAAGACACTTCTTTTCCAACAAAATGACCTTTTGTCTTAATCGCAATACAATTTGGTAAATCATATACGATTTCTGTAAGATATTGCCTTTTCTATTCTAGAATCAATTTTATCGACAATATTCATAATCTAAGATTCTTTTACAATTTTTTTGCCATTACTATGCAAAAAAAACGCCTAGATTTCTCTAAGCGTTTGTATGTGTTACTCTTCCACGATTTCACTTAATCGATCAATACCCACTTGGATACGACGTAACGTTTCATCTTTACCTAAGATAAACGCAATTTCAATAGCTCCACCTGGAGTAAATTGTTTACCAGAAATGGCTGTACGAACTGGCCATAAAACCTGTCCGTTCTTCATTTCTAATTCTTTTGGAAGAGCCAATAAACAATCATGTAAAGCTTCCATACTATCCCATTGGTCAAATGCTTCTAAAGCTGTCTTACTAGCTTTTAAAGCTTTTAAGGCAACTTCTGGAGTTGTCTTCATCTTCTTATGACGATACATCTCTAAATCATAATCTACTAATGTGTCAAAGAAATCAACACTTTCTTCAATTTGATTCAAAATATCAATACGTGGTTGAATGATTTTTGCGATTTCCTTTAAGTTGTATGGTCCATGAACCGCTTTTTCTAAGTATGGACGAACTGTTTCATAATAAGTTTCTTCATCCATATTTCTTAAATATACACCATTCATCCAAGTCAATTTATCAATATCGAAAATAGCTGGTGATTTTGAAATACGGTGAATATTAAATACTTTGATTAATTCATCTAATGTATAAATTTCTTGTTCAGTTTCTGGAGCCCAACCAAGTAATGCGATATAGTTCATGATCGCATCTGGTAAATATCCTTTCGCAACTAAATCTTGGAAAGAAGCATCTCCATTACGTTTTGATAATTTGTGGTGTTCATCCTTCATTACTGGAGGTACGTGTACATATGTAGGTCTATCCCATCCATATGCATCATAGATCAAGTTGTATTTTGGTGTACTTGATAAATATTCATTTCCACGAACGACGTGAGAAATCTGCATTTGGTGATCGTCAATGATATTCGCAAAGTTGTATGTTGGATATCCATCAGATTTAATCAAGATTTGTTCATCTAAAACATCTCCATCCACTTCAATACGACCATAAACTTCATCATCAAAATATGTTTCGCCAACATTTTTGATAGTTTGACGAATTACATAAGGTTCACCAGCATCTAATTTAGCTTGAACTTCTTCAGCAGATAAATGCTTACAAGGATCATTGAACTTAAAAGAAATGCCTAAGCTTTCAGCTTCTTTTCTTTGAGCTTCAATTTCCTCTTCACTACAGAAACAATAGTGAGCTCCACCTAATTTAATCAATTCTTCAGCATACCCTTTGTACATAGGTAAACGTTCACTTTGAACATAAGGCCCAAAATCTCCACCAATATCTGGTCCTTCATCCCAGTTTAAACCGCACTCTTTTAGAGTTTTATAAATAACATCTACAGCACCTTCCACTTTACGCTCTTGGTCAGTATCCTCAATACGTAATAAGAAGTCGCCACCTTCGTGTTTGGCAATTAAAAATTCAAATAAAGCTGTACGCAAATTTCCAATGTGCATATATCCAGTTGGACTCGGCGCAAAACGAGTTCTAGTTTTATTCATAGTTTATATCATCCTTTCGCTCTTATTATAATAATACGAAACGACATTTCTTTCAATATTTGCCTTGAATCAAGTCCCCCTTTTCTTTTCGAGACATTTGTTTGATTCTATATTCTAACTTCATCGCCGAAGACTTTGAATCACACTCCTTGACATATACCAATTTGCAAGGCCTTCTAGTACGAGTATATTTTGCACCCTTGCCCAAATTATGCGTTTTTAAACGATTCTTAACATTTGTTGTGTAACCCGTATAATATGTGGCATCACTACACTCTAATATATATACATATGCTTTCTTGTCCATATGACTATATTAGCACAAAAGTAAGGCAATGCCTTACTTTCTAAGTTTCTTATTAATGATATGTAAAATAATCACAAGTGCAATTAAAGACATAGTCACATAGATATTTCCATGATATTCAATCCCTGTAGGAACATGATTCTTTTTGTTTTCAAACTCAAATACATTTGAATCTAATTTCTTACCATCAACATACAATGCGCCATCTTTCATTTCTACACAAATCACACGATTCGATAGCACATAACCTTTTGGCGCCTTTGTTTCCTTAAGATACATAATTTGATCACGCATCAAAATCGAAATTGTCCCATTTCCTTTATAAGATTTTATTTTTTCCTTACAATCAGCGTCTTTGTAACTTGTAAACTCAAACAAATCTAGAATTTCATGTTTCGTATCTTTATCCACTTTTTTTAGAATGAATTTTTCAAAAGGACTATGCTTAGGATATACCACTACATCATAAATAAGTTCATTCATTTCCCATTCAGGAACACTGACTAACATACTCGAAATATTGTCATATTCACTTATATCTATAGGATCAATAAAATACATTCCCTTTTCTACATTCGATATTTTGACAATACCCTCATGATTCGTTTTAACTTTGACTCCTTCAACACTTTTCTTTTTGATCACATTACACAATTCTTCAATTTGTTCTGCCTTTAATTCTTTGTTTAAATCTACATTTAAATCTTGAAAACCTTCATTTAAAACATAATAGCCATCTTCATACTTGGCAACTTGCACAATTTCAAACTCCACATTTTCTTTTGATAGATTATCGATAGAATCCTGTAATTCAATTGTGATAGAAGCATTTGTGCTAGCTTGTACTGGTATTATGCATGAAAACAACATAACTATAAATAAAGCAATTTTTTTCACTATTTCACCACCTTAAAAATAATCAAGAATATAACAGGAAAAATTAAAAACATCACTTCTCGTATAGAATACGATTTTCTTGGCTTTTGTTGCTTTTTAGGATAAATTCGCTTTGCTTGAACAACCAATCTTTTCGTGTTAATACCATACGGTGTACATGTCACTAAGCTTAATAAATCTCGATTCTTTTCAATACCCATATTTAATATTTCTTCTGGCTCGACCACAAAACAATCCACAACTTCATAGGTCAATGTCTTCTTACAAATATGAATATAAATTCGATCTTTTGTCTTCAATTCATCTAAACGTGTAAAGAGCTTCGCATTAGGCAAGCCGCGATGTCCTGTTAATATACAATGACTATTTTTGCCTCCTGAAGGAAGTGAAGAAAATTCAAAATGACCAATTCCACGATTCAATACTTCATCACTTGTACCATGATAAATGGCTAGATCAACATCAATAACTGGAATCTGGATAGTGGCCATGATTTGTGTTGAAGCATAATTTAAAATTGTGTCATAATCTTCTTTTTCCATTCCAAGAAATAAATTCTCATTGTATTTCAATGCTTTAGAATACTCATCATTCAATAAATTATCCTCTGTCATATTCTCTTCAAGATAGAAACTTGAAATCATATTTTGCGTATGATTTTGAAAAACTAAATTTAAAATTGTTGGTAATACACATAGTAAAAAGCCTAGGAAAAATAAAATATTATTCTTCCTTTTTCTTTTTATATACATACACCATAATTCCGACTCCTGTAACTACACATGCCAATGTTCCCATTGAACCTGTTATTGGAAGCTTAGTACCTGTTTGGTTAATTACCTTTAATGCGATGGTTGCATCAGTATAACTTGCGTTTAATGCTTTATCAAAGCTAGAAGCCTCCAAATTGATCAAACCATCTGAATTAGAACGATAATTATTGCGATTTTCAATAAATGTTGGCGTTATTTTTATCTCAACAGCCTCTCTTAACATTTGATATCCTTCAGGCGCTTTTGTTTCCTTTAAATAATAGGTTCCTTGATCCAATCCATAGATTTCAAAAATACCCTTTTCATTGGATACAACATCTTCACTAACATCACTTGAAACAACATATCCATTTCCATTCTTTTTCAATTTCACTTGATCTTGCAACTTCGAATCACGATACAACTTAAAAGTTGCTCCTTGTAACTTTACATTTTTTTCATTCGTCTTTAAACCATTCAATCGATACGTGTAACATACTACACTATCCCAAGGTGTTTTACCTTTTGAATCATTTTGAGGATCATTTGAAAAATGTAAACAAACTTTATTTTCATATCCAGCTTTCGTCATTTTTTTTGATGCATTCTCATTTAAAAAGGCAGAATACGAGAATTCAATAGGATCATCTTTATTGATATTTTCAAATTGTTTTAAATCATTAAATGTAATTTTAAATCCATTCGTCGTCTTTGTGAAAGTATACTTATCTTTGGCAACAACTTGATTTTTGATTCGTAACTTAACACTCTCTTCTTTCAAGGTTAAACATGGATCCATTTCATCTTCAAATTCATAAAAATACGTACTATAACCACTCATATCCGGTATTCTAGATTCATATTTATATTGGATATCTTGATTAATTTCAAAATCTCCAATATCATTCCACCCAATAGAATTATCATCTTCAAAAATTTTTTTAACTACACTTGGATAATCAGATTTGATGTTCATCGTCACATTTGGATTGGCTGTATTAACCATCGTTAATGAAGCAGCCCCATGTGTATTAGATACACTTGTCACTTCATCAATCAAATAATAACCATAGCGCAATTTATCAAAAGTAATATTTCCACTCTCATCTGTACTATCCACATGAATCACAACTGCATCTAAGCTTTCAACAGCCTTTTGAATAGCCTCCACAAAAGTTCGATATTCACTTTGATTCGATGTGTTATTCAATGATCGCATGTAGTCAAGCACATCTTGTTCATCAGCAGCCTTACCTATTTTTTCCCCTACGATTGTCTTTATCTTTGTGGCATATACTGGATTTAATGTATAGCTAATTGATGAATTATCACCTGCCACTTCTACATCGAATAACCGATACATACGAAATATTTTCCCTTTCATTGACTGATTTGTATTTGCCTGAATGGTAATACTCGCATCCCCTTCATTAAAGAAACACACTCCATTCATAACATTAAAATTTTTATCTGCTGCATACACCGGTGTTGTCAACATCGACAACATTAAAAGTCCAGTATATATTAAATTTCTTTTTTTCATTCTTTCTCCTTTAGTGTTTTATACATAATCAAAAATCCCAATACAGAAAATAATAAAGTTTGACTTGAACCTGTATGTGGAAGTTTAACCATTCTTTGATTCACAAATTCCATATTTACTTTTTCATCTACATACAATCCATCAATTTTTTCATGATTTATATACACATCATATTGTCCAATGGCAGGAACAAAATCTGTACTTAAACGATAAATCTGCTTATTTCTTTGATATCCAGCAGGTGCTTTTACTTCCTTGATAAAATATGTCTTTAAATTTTTTAATTCATCAAATTCAACAATACCATTTTCTGTTGTTTTTTCTTCAATACATTCTTTACATTCTTCATCTTTAAACAAGCCAAATACAGCTCCATCTAAAAGTTCATTTTTATCATTTTTCTTTTGAATCTTTAGCGTAAAAGGCTTTACTTTATTTTCAAATCGAATTAAAGAATCAACACCTGAAATCGTTCCATCTTCTAACACCTCAAACTCAATTGGCTTTACATCTAGAACATATCCATCCATTGTTTTAAATTCTTGAAGCTTATGTTTTCCTTTTGAAAGAGCCACAAGTTCAATTTCGCCTTTCTCATTTGTGGTTTTTTGACCAATATATGTCGATTCATTGATCCAATGTTTAAATGTCACATTCGGCAAAGGAATATTCGTATTTTCCTGTACTTTTACTAACTTCAGACGATTCACTTGATCGAACACTTCAAATGTTTTGAAACAATTCAAATGAACTACATCATTGTTCTTAGATTCAATTTTTTGAACAAATACAGTTGAATCTAAAATGTATCCTTGTGGAGGAATAAGTTCTTGTACAGTAATCGTTCCTAGTGGAAGACAGATATTACCATCTAAATCTCTATAAAAATCATCTCCAGATACTTTATATTCATCCTTCATAAAGATTTGACCCTTTTCATCCGTCTTCATTGTCCAAGTTTTCAATGGCAATATCCCCTCTGTTTTAGGATCTTTATCATAAAACTTGAAAATATATTGTGCATCCTTTAAAGACGCATTACTCTTCTTTGTTTCTTTATCTTTCTTTTGAAGAATCAAATCAACAAGATTTGTTTGCGGTATATCTGTAACACTTATACTTACAAGTTGACTATCTTGGATATTCACTGGATAAACTGTACTATCTTTGGCATATCCTTTAGGAGCATTTTCTTCACAAACATAATAAGTTTTTAAAGATAAATCTGAAACCACATTGGAATACCCATTTTCATCCATTGTAAAATCGGCTATTTTATTTGTACACCCTTCATCACTATATAACCCATACTTAGCATCTTTGAATGTATAAGATGCATTGTTTGAACTCACATTCTGAAGTTGACTTGCCTTTTTGAGTTGAACACTTCCTTTTGGTGAGTTGATTCCATAAGCTAGTTTTTGAATAGGCGTAATTACTCCTTGCCAGTTATAGGCTTGCCCTTGTACATCAACCATATATACATCATAATTACTAGGTTCTGGTTTAGAAACGATTTCATTCCATAAACCACTCACTGTTGTTCTCCAATGATAACCATTGTTGTTGGCATAACTAATACAATTGTTTGAATATGCATTTGAAACTAATTCATCTGTCAAAACAATGGCACCACTTGCTCCATAACGAGATGTCAATAGATCACCTGGACCCCCATAGCCGTAATACAAACATTTTTTAAGATTCGCATTATTGACTAAATAAGGATCGGATGTTTGACTTCCACTTGTTGGATTAGCATACAATCCTTCGGCACAAAAAGCATGATACCCATTCGATAATTGATAATAACAATTAGTTATATAATAACCATTTCTATCTGTATATCGATGGTGAAAAACATTTGTTACACTGCTTGTTCTTGCCATAACATAATTTGAACTTGAATCAAATCCTGCACTATATCGATCTAAAATAATCAAGCCATTCTTCATTAGATAGGCATCTGCGTAGCAATCATAAAAAGATTCTTCTAGAAAGTAGTTCTCATCACAATAGTCTAACAAACCATTTTTCTCAGCTTTTTGTTTGCGCATTTGAATAAATTCAGGCGTATTGATATTTCCCTTCTTATATTCATTCATCATCTCCATTTCCACATCAGTAAGTCGATACGTTATTGGCTCACTTGCATTTACCATTGTTAAAGAAAGAAGAAATACCATAAGAATACTCATACATATATAAATTTTCTTTTTCATCATTTCACCCCCTCATTTATATACTCTTTTCTTCTCACCTATAATTTTGACAACCCAATGTGAAAAAGACATTAACTGAGCTCAATTTTTTTCGATTGAACCTATTTGATCTAAAACGCCAAAAAACAAGTGTTTTAGATAAAAAAACACTTGTAAAAAAATAACCAATAGTGTATTATAAATAGGCACATTGGGGTATAGCCAAGCGGTAAGGCATCAGACTCTGAATCTGACATTTCCTTGGTTCGAATCCAAGTACCCCAGCCATGCCTATTACAGAGAAGAAATTCTCTGTTTTTTTTTTGCCATTTTTAAAGCAAAAAAAAGAGAGCCTAAGCTCTCTAAATAATTTCATTAACGATTGAAGAAGAAATTTGGAATTTGTTCATCATCATTTGTGTTAGATTCAACACTAGTTACAACCCCTGGATTTACAGGAGATTGAATTTTTGGTTCAGTGAACAAAGTATCGTTTGCAACTTGTTTAATAACAGGTTCTGAACGTCTTTTACGTTGTTTTTCTTTTGGTTCTTCAAATCCTGTAGCAATTACAGTTACAATGATTGCATCCCCTAATTGTTCATTGATTGCAATACCGAAAATACAGTCAACATCTCCACCAGCTGCATCTTGAATTACAGATACAGCATTTTGTGCATCGAATAAGCTAACTTTGTCACCACCAGTGATGTTTACGATAGCAGATTTAGCGCCAGAAATTTGTGCTTCCAATAATGGTGATTGAATAGCTTTTTCTGCAGCAGAAATAGCTTTATCTTCACCTTCAGCCATACCAATACCAATTAACGCACGGCCTTGATTTTGCATTACACTACGAACGTCCGCAAAGTCTAAGTTAACCAATGCTGGAACAGCAATTAAATCAGAAATTGTCTGAACACCTTGACGTAACACATTA
Source organism: uncultured Solobacterium sp. (assembly GCA_900547815.1). Taxonomy (GTDB): domain Bacteria; phylum Bacillota_I; class Bacilli_A; order Erysipelotrichales; family Erysipelotrichaceae; genus Holdemanella. The sequence continues at coordinate 5,336 of URHY01000026.1, read as the reverse complement.
TCTGCAGCTTGGAATGCTTCTTCAATTGGTTTACGTCCAATAACATCTAATAAGTTGTCATTTGAAACGATAATCAATGAATCAACATATTTCTTTAATTCTTCAATACCATCTTTAGCATTATTTGCACGACGACGACCTTCAAAAGTGAATGGACGAGTTACAACTGCTACTGTTAGAGCTCCTTCTTCTTTAGAAATTTTTGCGATTAATGGAGCAGCACCAGTACCTGTTCCACCACCCATACCGGCAGTAATGAACACCATATCGCTACCTTTTACAGATTCGCGAATTTCTGCTTCACTTTCTTCAGCAGCTTTACGTCCATATTCTGGATTTCCTCCAGCTCCTAAACCTTTTGTAGTTTCTTTTCCTAAAACGATTTTATTATCGCAAGGAGAATTTTTCATTACCTGTACATCTGTGTTACAGATATAGAAATCAACACCTTTAACACCATCAGCAACCATACGATTAACGGCATTGGATCCACCACCACCAACACCAAATACTTTAATATTTGCTACTTGATTAAATTCAGTCATATAATATTTTCCTCTCTTTTTATTCTTCTTCCGCTAAAATAGCATTCTTTAACTTCTTCGTAAATCCACCTTCACCAGCAGATGCCTTCTGATTGATCGCATCAATACTTGCTTCTAATTCATTATTATTAGCACTGATTCGATCATCGTGGTGAATACGATTAATATCTTGCCATGCATAAGCCATACCTAAGCCACATACAAATGCGCCATCTCTAGCACCAATAGCTTGTTCCTGATAGATCATTGCACTCGCATTAAAAGATTTATCCAAATCCTTCAATACTGGAATATTACTTCCTTGTCCAGTAATGACATATCTTGATTTACCTTGGCGAACAATTGGTAAACATGCATCATTAACAGCTGCAATCCATTGACGAATACGAGGTAAACAAGCTTTCGCAAGTTCATTTGCTGTAATCTCAACTCGCATATCTTCTCTTTGTTCAATATAAACGATCACATCACTATTTTCATCTTCTTGACCCGAGAAAATATTTTGCAATAATCTGTAACATACATCATTACTCAACTTATATTTTCTTTGGATATCTTCAATGAACCATAAGTATCCATAATCCAATGTTGTACAAGTCATCAAACGACCCGTGCTAAATAAAGCTAGAGTAGAATGATTTTGTTCCAAATCAACTTGAATTGTAACTCTTTCCGTACTTTGTGCTAAAGCCGCAGTTTCTTGACCAATCGCAAATGAATCTAAACATAGATCCAAGATTTCAAGATTTGCCTGTTCAACACAGCGAGCATACGAATAAATCGTTTCCTTATCCGCATACAATAAATCTACATCCATAATGAATTCTTCACATTCTTCATTCAATGGAAGCTTTTGACTTAGAGTACCATTCACTTCATAAGTTACTTTATTCGCATTTACGAATTCTACATCTTCATTCAATCGTTTTTGAATCGCATTTTTATATCCTTGCTGAATATGGAATAAACGAATATTCTTTGTTCCATCTTCAATCTGCACACGTACCTTTTGTGAACTGCGCATTACATTTACACTAGGAACAGCCAATAATACACGCTCAATTCGGTATCCTAAAGCTGCCTGTGCATTCGTTATAGCTTGACGAATGGCTGTAACAATAGCACTTTCATCGACAATCTTTTGTTTTTTATCTACACCTGAACAAGCAACTCTTTCTGTTCTTAAAACGTTGTAACGAGCTTCAAATATCTCTAAAACGATAAGACGAATCTCTTGATCAGCAATTTCGATAGCCGCATAAACTCTTTTCTTACTCATTCGACGTCTCCTTTTACATACTACTTAACAATAATATCATAAATGAAAGAAAAATAGAAGGCTAGTCTTTTAAAATCAAATGAGAAAAAATAGGAGTACCACATATTGTGATACCCCATAAATTTGCTAATTTGCCTCCAACATTTTAAATGCTTTTTCTTTAAATCTTTTTTTGCACAAATAATAATCCACCAATAGAATAATCAGCGAAAAATCCACTTGTACTGGAAAAAACATTTTAAATAATATACATAGAAGTAAAGATAAAATATCTAGATAGATAAAGTCACGAACTAAATCATATCGCTTTAATGTCCTATACTTTGTTCGTATATTGATAAATGAAAATACAAATGCTAGACAACCAACAATCGCATCAACACTAAAATTAACAACATAACTCGAAAACAAGACGGCCTTCAAAAAGAATAAAGTTAAAGTCACACTCATCACAAGCATCATATTACAAATTTTTAGCTTTTCATCATCACGCACAACCATCTTTTCTACATGTTTTTTAAAAGAAGAACTCTTAGAAAATTGACGATACAAACGATCGATCTTCTTATCAAAATCATCCTCCTTTTTATTTTGGACAATTTCAATCATCAATTCCTTTTTCGCATCGATCAAATCCGACTTCTCTATTCTTTGAACTATTACTTCTCTAGACATACCGATTCAGCTTCATCGATCTGCACATTTGTTTCATAGAATTCTTTTAATGCGATAATCGCATATTCAGTATCCTTAACACCTGCTGTTTCAAAACATGAATGCATGGCAAGTTGTGCTAGACCAAAGTCAACCGCATGAATACTAACCTGTGTATTTGATAAGTTACCTAATGTAGAACCTCCAACACTATCACTACGGTTCGCAAAGCTTTGAACAGGTACATTTACGTTTTGACAAACCCCCGTAAATAACGCACGGCTAAACGCATCCGTTGTATATTTCTGGTTTGCACTTTCCTTAATGACAATACCACCATTCATTGTGACATAATTTACTGCATCTGTTTTTTCAGGATGATTTGGATGCAATGCATGTGCATTATCACAACTTACTAAGAAAGTTTTCGCAATAGCTTGATAATACTCTTCTTCCGTTTTACCTAAACCATTATTGATACGGTGCAATACATCTTTTAAGAAAGTAGACATAGCACCTTGTTTTGTGTTTGATCCAACTTCTTCATTGTCAAAGCAGCAATATACATTAACACTCTTATCATTTTCAGCTTCCATAAAAGCCTTTAATGAAACGAATGCGCATTGTAAATCATCTAATTTAGGACTCGAAACAAATTCATTTTCATAACCCCAAACCAAACCTTTTTGACGATTTACCAAGAATAAATCTTTACCTAAGATATCCTCGACATTAACGCCTAATTCATCTGCAACCATCTTATCAAATGCACCCTTTTTAAGTGCACCACAAGAGAACATTGGACACAAATCGATTTGACGATTATATTTATACCCATTATTTACTTCACGATTGAAGTGAATTGCTACATTAGGAATCATTAAGATATCTTTGTCGATATATAATAATTTTGATTCAATTTTAGAACCATTTCTTACAAGCACACGACCAGCAACACTTAAAGGACGATCGAACCATGTATTATCGATCATACCACCATAAGCTTCAACATCTAGACGTAGATATTCTTTAGGTCCTTCAAGTTCAGGTACATTTTTCACTTTATAAGTTGGCGAATCTGAGTGGCTTGCACACATTTGGAAGTGATATGAATCTAGATTTTTACCCACTTTAAACGCAATCAAACTTGAATGATTACGAATTGTGTAATACTTTCCTCCTGCCTTTACATCCCAAGCCTTTGATTCTGGAAGATAAGTAAATCCATCTTCTTCTAAATAAGTACGAATCGTTTTAATTGAATGAAACATACTTGGACTTGATTCAATAAATTGAATTAATTCATTTGAAATTTCTACTGTATTCATTATAAAAACATCTCCTCAACTATATATAATTATCCACAAATAAGAAGAAAAGGCAAAATTAATTTTTTGCCTCTTTTTTCTTGATTGCTGGTAAAATCAATCCTAAAGCCGTTAATACAACTGGAGTGATAATATTTAAGATTGTAGTATACATATCTCCTGCTTTATACATACCTAATAAGCAGCAAGCAGCCGTTAATACAAAACACCAAGCACCAAATACGATTGCTACTGTGTTATTCTTCACAAATTTATAATCACGGTGGAAAACATTTGTTTTCTTACGTAACATAATATAAGCAAAGAATACCCACAAGTAACGCATTGGCATTGTTACTGAGTTTAACTGCGTCAACTGACGAAGTACTGTATCTGCATTTGGAACTAAAGCTTGAGCCAAGATGATTGCACCTGCAAGAATATCAACCATGATGATACCATTTGAATAAGCACCTGCATCATTCTTGTGCAATAACTTAGTTGGAATATATTGACGAGCATCTTCGTTATCCAATAACATTCGTAAAGGCGCATCAATACTAATGACTAATGTAGAGAATTGTCCAATACAGTTACAAGCTGCATAAACAATCATCAACACATTACCCATACCATAGTATTCACCTAATCTTTGGAATGCCCAATAAGAACCATTCGCATTGTATGAGTCAAAATTCGCATCGATTACAGCAGGATCAAACATCATACCCATTGCGATTGTACCAAAAATAGCACAGATGATAACCATGATAGCCGCAAAAATCATACTCTTAGGGAAACCTCTTGAAGGATCTTCAACTTTATTTACATAAGGTGAAATCTTTTCACATCCACCAACCGCAAAAACTAAGATTGATAATGAACTGAAATATTTCCAGTCAAATGTTGGAATCAAGTTTTTGAAGCTGAAATCCATAGCTAAATATCCACCATTAGGATTGATAGCTGGAGCCGCAAACATCATCAGGATATATAAAATACTCATAACAAACATACTTGAACCAGCGATTGTAGCCATTTTTTTCAATGGGTTTAAACCACGACTTGCTACATAACTGAATAGTAATAATACAGCCAATGTCGCAAACTGAACAGCTTTTGTGTTAAAAGATGCATAAGTTTCTGAGTTTTGGAAGATCATCCAGCTTAATGCTTTTAAACCACCAGAACCCTTTGAAGCAATGTACGTAATGTGACATGCCCAATAAGTCCAACCTGCATAGTATGCAGCCTTAGGACCTGTTGTTTCGTGAATCCAAGAACTTACACCTCCACCTGAATTTTTGAATGCAGAACCTAACTCACCTACCATTAAAGCATAAGGTACGAAGTAAAGCGCAAACATCAAAATCCAAGAAAAGATTACTTGAATTCCGTTGAAGTACATAAATCCGTTTAGTACGTTTCCAAATCCCCAAAGCGTAGAAAAGCACATAAACGCAAGTGTGTACCACTTCATTTTTTGTGAATCATTCATTTTTACTCTCTCCTCTTTCACTTTTATATAATTTTCATATATAAAAATGATTT
>URHY01000025.1 GCA_900547815.1 uncultured Solobacterium sp. | reverse complement strand
TTGATCGATGAGACTTTTAAATATTTCCCATGTCTACTTGACTAGGGTTGTATCACTAGCTTCACTCTTTTTATTTTCTTCGTACTTTAATTTGATCATCGAAGCTCAATTGTCCAATCAATAAACTAGACTTTGGATCATGCATCTTATAATTTGACATAATTTGTTTTGAATCAAAATTTGCATAACAATACTTACAACCATGTAAACATGAATTATATGCACCAATATCCACCATATTTACACAATGACAATCTCTTGCCTTCCATTCTTTATAGAATTTTCCTGTTCTTTCAAAAGCATATTTAATGCTGACGCAGCAATCGTTTTTATCACCAATATGATATTTATTTTCCATACAACTAACTACTTTTATGTCATTCTTTTCAAAAGCTTCTTTTAATGTAAGATATTCCTCATTGGATGGTTCATGATAATCCAAATGGTTATTTCTTACGTTTTTATAATCATCTACAAAAGAGACAATCATTTTAGAAACATATCCATTAAGCATCACGCATAACTTATTAAATGCACGAATATGATAATCAACATTATATTTCGAATTTAAAAGAATCGGATCATATCTAACACACACATTTTCTTTTCCTAAATAATCTGATAATTCTCTTACACATTTAATAACTTTTCGTTTATCTGGTACATGAGATTCAATATCATCAAAGTATCCAGTGATAGTAACTTGTAGCTGGATGGGTACAGAAAATAGATGTATTGTATCTACCAATGGCAAAGGATTCTTTGTACAAAATACAATCATATCAATATCTGATACAAAAATACGACTAACCAATTTAGGATTAAAAGGATTTCTTACATCAAAATAGCCTTCATTCCATCGTTTCACAAACCAATCCATATAATAAGCTACAACATCTGTTCTTCCACTTACATTTATAATCATAAACTTATTAAACAAAGAAATTTATTAATAGTCAACACAAAGAAAAAAGTCATCCTAAGATGACTTAAATTTCTAAATGGCGGTCCAGATGGGACTCGAACCCACGATCTCCTCCGTGACAGGGAGGCATGTTAACCACTACACCACTGGACCAATATTTAATTTTAGTGGAGCAGATGAGGGGATTATATAAATACCTCATATCTATTGATATTTGATGTTATTTACATCATTATCTGCGTATTTTGATAACACTTTGTTGTTCTGTACCCCAAAATGTACCTCACTGCTTCACGCAAGAAAGATAATACAGTATAAACTATATTATGTCAATCTTTTTTTATAAATTTTATTTTTTATAAATTTCATCCTTAAACAAATCTTCCGTATGGTGTAGCATTGATACCTTTAGAGTTTAATACACCGGCTTTCATCCAACGACGTTCACCTGTTGATGCACTAATCCAACTGATCCATACGAATCCTTCACGTTTAACGTAACCATCATAACGTACAGACATACCTGGTGCATAAATCAAACCGGTATCCACACCACTTTCTGTAGGCGCCTTACGAATTTTAAGATTACAATTTGGATAGAATGTAGCATTTTCTCGAATAAAATCAGATGGAATACCGTTTAATACAGTCGGTGTTGATTGAGCACTTCCTCCAGGAACATGAGGGTCTGTATCAATACCTGTATCATTTGTCCAACCAATTGCTACACCATTGCGATCAACACGATACGGATACTTAGCGCCTTTGATAACTCTACCGATTGTCCCACTCCAGTCTCCAGTGTATACACTAGATGTTCCATAGCAGTTTACACTCAATGTATTAGTGCAAATTGGTAATCCTGTTGAATATTTTTCACCACTTGGAGCACTTGGTTGTGTTGGAGCTACAGTTTGACCATCTAATCTAGCATTTACTTCTTGTGCCAACTGTGGCATTTTCGAATGCAAATAAGGGCCAGGACAAGATGTTGCTGCGAACATTCTATGTTCTGTCAAACTTCCATTTGCATTTCCTGTGTAATTCAATCTAAATCCGTATCTCTTACAAATATCAACGCATAGATTTACCAATGCATTCCATGCTTTAGTTGAAATTGTCCAATTAGGCGCACACGTTTCATTTGCAACTTCAATTGTAATTGCTTGGCAATCATTATAGTAGTTTGATGATGTCCATGCACGATTCTCTTCGTCAACATTCACAACGATAGTACCATCTGATCCGATGCAATAGTTTGCACTAGCCATTCTTCCACTTACTTGAAATGATTGAGCACATCGTTCTGCACTCCATGTGCAAGCCATGTGATGAGGTGTGATTTTACAGACCTTGTAACCACCTCTACCACGCATATAGTTATCTGCGCTAGCAGGAATATATTTATTCGTTAAGCTTGAGTATGACATTCTTCTTCACCTTCTTCTTTTCCGTTCGACAGTTCTTTTTTTGCTTCTTCTGGTAAATCTTCAAATTTTACTTCTTTTTCTTTATCACTCATTATTATTCCTCCTCTGGTACACTAATTTCAGGTAAACCGCCAACGCTCGTTAATAAAGAAACAACGCCTGACAAAACCGCTGACGAAATTACAACTCGCCAATCAACGGCTTCCAATAATGCAGATGCTCCAATAACACCAACAGCAGTTTGAGCAATTGTCTTTAATGCTCTAATACTTGCGTAATAGCCATATTGAACCCACCATTCTTTACTATATTTTTTCATTTACAAATACCTCCTATCCTAATAATAGTATTTAAATCGTTTGTACACTGTACAAAATAAAAGGCCGTATTTAACGGTCTTATTGATACATATTAAACATGTCTCGTATATGTGTCTTAATCATTGTTTTTTCTTCATCTGAATCAACGCATTCATGAATCATAGTTACGATTTGTTGCATACATTTCATAGTCTTATCTAATTCACGATGAGACTTTTCTAAATCCATATCACCTTTTGTACGCTCATATTCTTCTTTGAACGCTTTATATTTTTTCAAATGTTCTGCAAGCTTATAAACAATATCTTCTGTTTCTGGATCATGAATATTATATCCATCATTATCTTCTTTTAATCTTGCAACAGTTGAAACTCCATCTTTTCCTATCTCAATTTGATATTTATTTCTCATTGCTTCTATCGTTTCAATATCTTTGATATTATCCAAAGCTTGAGACAATGCATGAAAATAAGATTCTGAATAACCATGTTTCTCTAACATATTTGCTGACTCATGCATTATCTTCTCATTAACTTCCATTGCTTTGTGCATATTTTTCACCTACGCAATCTTCTTAATAATGATGTTTGCATTTTGAACAGATAAATCCAAACCACTGTTATTTCCTAGTGTAATTGTATAAGATGCGCCACATGGAACTTGAATCAAAGTGTCTCCACTTACATTTCCGTATGCATTTGCAGTTGCAACAGTATAAATAGATTGTGTTCCTCCAATTACTTCTCCATTTAGTTCAAGCACTAGAGAAGCTTGTCCTGGCGCTGCACTCGTAATATCCGCAGTATAAGTTACTTCATAGATTCCTTGTTTTGTTAGTGTAAACAATCCACTTCCTAGATCGTGTGCCAACCATCCTTTACATGGACACTGGCATGATTTTGATCTTACACGATCTGTAGGAAACAAAACATTATTTGAATTATCGACTGTCTGAACAGCCGTAGCAATACTATTAATCATTTCTTTTATCCTCCTATTAAAATAGGGATAGCCTTTTGACTATCCCATTAAATCCAAAGGCAATTGCCTAATCACATATGTGCTAGATTATAAGTTGTTGTAGCCATTACATCCACATCCGTTGTTATAAGCGTAATATGGTGAACATGTAATGTAAGCTGGTTTTGGTGTTGGTTGCAAAGTATTAATGATATTTGCAGATTGTGCCTGTTGACTTAATTGGAAATTAGCCGTCAATAAATCACGGTCACGATCTGCTAAACGATCACGTAATTCTTGCATAGTGTTAGCATTGATCAACGCACGTGTTGCTTCACCTTCTGAATGAATTGCCGTTGTAATGTCACAAGTGTTTTTGAAACTTTGAGCATTTACATTGTCAATTGCTCTTTGAGTGTTGCAGCAACATTCTTGTTGCTGAGCTTGCAAGTTTTGAAGTCCTAACTGATTAGTATAGCGACTTTCTAATACATCACGTTGAGTTTGACAACCTGTTTGAGATACATTTGTGTTTGTGTTAAAAATGTCTCGTTTAATGAATTCTTCATTTAATAAAGAATCATTTGTTAGGTTTCCGTTGCCATATCCTCCATATCCAAATAATACGAAGATTAGCAAGATCCAAATCCACCAACCACCTCCGTTTCCAAAGCCGTCATTTCTTTCGGCTAAGTTGTAAGTTGGTTGAATTCCCATTCCATTTTCCATCATATATTTTCTCCTTTCTTTCTATAATAACGGTTTAGCCGTTGTTACCTGATTCCAAAGTTTTTTGCCATTTGTTCCAGTTGTTGTTTCTGTCGGGGATTTAAATTACCCATCATCTGATTTAAAATTGCTTGTGGATTTTGGCCACTGTTCATAAGCATTTGAAATTGTTGAAATGCTTGTGGATTTTTCTGTGACAACATGTTCATTAACATTTGCTGGGGATTTCCAATATTCATCATGTTAATTGGATTCATATTGCCCATAATACTTTTTAAAGGATTCATTTTGTTTGTGCTCCTTTCTTTGGTTGCTCATTAGCTTGTTTTGGTGGTTTGCTTAATGCACATATCAAATCATCTAATTTCTTTTCGATTCCATTTACACGATTTTCGATACTGTTAGAAGTATCTTCCGTGATTTCTTCAAATTTAAATTTTTTAAATGTTCCATCTAAAGATTTCATATAAAAAATAGATTTATTGTTATCAAATAAAATCGTTGGTAAATTTGCATTCGCAAAGTTTCTAGCTTCCTGCTCATCGTTCACCCATTTTCCATTAAAATCAAAATTACCTTGTTGTTGTGGTGTAATCTGATTATTAATATTGATAGGTGGAATATTTGCATACTGTTGTACTTGCTGAATTTGTTGATCTATCATTTGTCTTTGCTGCATCAAGCTGTCAATTCGTGCTTGTGCTGGATTATAATTGTTATACATTTCAACCACCTCTTTACGCTTTAATTATATGGTTACGTAATAAATAATTTAATACTCGAATAATACTCATAAAATACCCAAAATAAAATGAGCAACCATTATAGATTGCTCACATATTTATCAAACATTTTTCTTGCTTTGCATACTCTGTTCCTTATGGTTTGTACTTCCACACATAATGCATCTGCAATTTCCGTGCATGACATATCATACACGTATCTCATAATCAAAACCTGTTCATATTTCTTTCTTAATCCAACAGATTTGATAAGTATTAATGCATCATTAGGACGTATTTCTTTTAATCTGTTAGCTTTGTTAATATAAACCACCGCCTTAATTAAATTCGTTGGTTTGAATTAGCTTCGCAAGAACAATTATTCACATGATCATCTTTCCAATAACCACGACAAACAATAGTAGAATAAAGAACAATAATTACTAGGATTAAAACCGTAATAATCGTCCTACTCGTTTTATAGTTTCTATCAATTAATTTTGAACAAAAACAATAAACGTTATCTACTTTTTCTTCTACATTTTGAAGTTTCTTGTTTGCATCTTTAATATCCATTTTTATTATGATCCTCCAACGCTTTTACACGATTAAACAAAGTAATTATTTGTTGTTTTAGTTCTGAAAGCTCCACTTCCATTGAATTGCTTCCTTTTTTTATTTCTGAAATCGAATCCTTTATATCACTTAAATCCGATTTGATATGTTCTAATTCATTTTTCAAAAATGCCATATTGGATATTTGCTCTCCATCAATCTTTCGTGTGCCACGATTATACGTAATAAATGCGATTACAAGCATGCATGCAGAAATAATAACACTAAGATATTCTCCACTCATATTAGTTTTCCTCCTATTTGAATTCAATAGTCCATTAAAGTTTTCTTTGCCTAATCTAAGTTTAATTTGTTAATACGAAAATTCTCTATCCTCACCAGCTCCAAATCTAATAATTTTAACAGTTTTACTTAATGGTTTTACAATCAACACATCCCACAAATCTTGCAAAGTAGAATCTTTCTTTCTAACTGGGACATTAGGTGTATATACTCCATCAGAATATGATGATTGTCCAAACGTTCCAGACTGGTTCATATTTTGCGTGCCAGTTTGAACTTCATGAATTCCAATGCTATTTTGAGTCATAAAATCAGCATGTGTATGCCCATTGAAAAAGCCAATAACTATGCCACCGCTTTCTTTAAATTTAGATAACGCATCCAACATTGCGTCACTATTATAAATCATATATCCATCATCATAATGACTGCTATAAATTGATGATAATTGCATATGTGACAACACCATTACTTGACGATTTGTACTCAATGCATCACTCCGCATCCACTCAACTTGTTCGTCTGTATATCCCCATGAATTACCGTCGTTTCCTAAATGCCCATCTCCAAGCATTCCATCAAGACAAATAATTCTTAAATCATCGGAAATATCAATGTAATAATATTGATTTGACTGTTTTCTACATACGCGAATCTCATTAAAGCGATTAAGTAAAGCATATCTATCTGAATCTGTAATCAATCCATCGTTGTGAGAGTTATAATAAACATGATTATCATCGTGATTTCCAGTCAACAAGAATGACATATTAGATATACTTAACATATCTTGTCTAGTTTCCGACAATATTTGTTCTGTTTCATCTTTAGTAAAATTTCCTTCGACAATATCACCTAAATGAAATATCGCATCAAAATTGTAAGAATCATTTACAGCTTTTAGATTTCTATAAGTATCCTGCCAAAAATCATTTCCATCATATTTAGTATGTGTGTCTGTAACAAGAGCAAACACATAAGCTTTTTCTCTACATTCATTTCGTATTTTTGATACAGTATCTTCTATTTCGGATTTAAAAACATTCCTTGCTATTTTGTTATTTAATTCAGATTTAATATCATATATAGCTTTGAAATCATAAGTGACATCCAAATGCAATTTAGTTCCAGCTACATAATGCCTAATTCTTTTTACATCAAAAGGTGCAACAAAAGTAATGTTATTTCCTATATCAAGTTGAGTTGTAATGCTTTTTTCTACGAATCCATCGGATACATTAACGTTACATACACTTGAATCCGAATTATTGATTATATTTACAATACATCCTTTTGGAATACCGATATCATACGAATAGCTTGTATCTTTAGAAACTGCTTCGTTCACCGTAAAAGTACGTTCCCCATTCAAAGTGTTCAATATATTGCTTTGCACATTCTTAATATTATTTTGCACATCTGTTATATCACTCAATAGATATTGCACAGAAATGATATTACATGCTCCTTTGAAGTCAAATTGACTTATTTCCGTTGATACATTATAATCTTTTCCATTTGCAAATTGAAGTTGCAAATATCCATCATGCATGAATGTATAAATGTTTTTTCCACTAATCCATCCAGTTTTTTCCAAAACATTCGTATCATCACAAACTTCGATGTACATATATAGTCCTTTTGTATCATAGACAATTACATCACCTTTTTTGATGCTAACTCTGTTATCTACATCACCGTAGTAAATTCTCTTTTTTTCATATTTATCCAATTTATTAACATCTGACCATGTACCTTTTTTCAAATCAAACCTAGATATGTGTGCCTTAATAAAGCAATCAGCATAGGATTTGAGAATACTTAATTGATTAATTAAGCTATTAACAATTGTGACTTGATATTTAACACTCGTGCCATTTACATAACATCTTATGTAATTTGCGTTCATATTAGCTATGAATTTAATTTCCTCGCCAATCTTAACTGATTTTGATATATTTTGTTCACTACTTCCATCTCCAATATTTAATGTCATTAAATTGTTTGATGTATTTTTAAAGATTACAATTGAATTAACTGGAATGCTTACATCTTTTTTATGACTACCAGCTTCATCAAGCGTATCAGAAACAGTGAACGTGACATCATCTGTTTTATTTAAGTAAGATAAAGCCTCATTTAGTGAATTAACTTGTGATTGCAAATATTCATTTTGCTTATTTATCATATTTGATAACTCGTTATAGATTTGTGCAATTCTATCTTCTTCTTCACTACTAGGTGTATAAGATTTAATATAAATTCCATCAGGTGTAATTACAGATGCAATTTGTGTAGACCATCTTTGATCAATTACACTTGAACTATTTTTAGTCACAACTGCGCTCATCGCAAAATGTAATACTCCTGAATTTTTCAAAGCAGCAAATGGTACTTTCCATGCAAATTCACAAGTATCATTATTAATTGTTTTATTAATCGCAATTGACTGACCCTTAACTCCCCTAGAATCAATCCAATTTATATAAACAATTGAATCTTGCATTTTTTGAATATCAGATAACTTGTTTCTGACTCTAAATTTAATCAGTTTAGAATTACCATCATATTGCACTCCGAACAATCTAGATACATTATTAATATTAATAGTATGTGTATCTGTATCAATCGTAAGATATTCATCATCATAATCATAAGCAACCGCATCAAAACTTAGTCTTGCTTTCAATCCATCCATTTCTAGTCTCCTTTCACTTGAAGAATTCCTTTTAATGGTGTTTCTTTAATCCCATTAACATCAATACGAACCATCCAATTATAAACACCAACAGAAAGTTCATCCGTTTGGCAAATCACCTTCAGAGATTCATCAATAGGAATTCTGATATATTCTTTGCCATCTTTATAAACAATGAATTCTAAAGAATCATTTTTACCAGGAATAAATACTTTCCCATTCTTATATTTAATTAAAATGTCTGTATAGATGGTATCTCCTTGATTTATGAAAATATGATCTCTTTTTATTTCCATTTTATTCCTCCTTATAAGGTATTGCTTGATGCCATTCCAAACCATCATATGCGCTTAGCCTAACAAGACTATAAGTATCTTTACTGCCTACACCGGAAGAATATGCGCTTATTTCACTATCTAGTTTTGGTTTATTCATTCTTCCAAGCGCCATAGAATACCCGCGCTCCCATTTTTCATCAACAAATACCCACGCTTCCATATAAGTGAATGTTGTGTTAAATTTAAAATCAAACGGTTTACTGGTTCGTCCAAGTGTATCTTCTACTGTTACATCAAAATATAATTCCAAGTTTTTTTTCAGATTATTATATGTGGTGCTTGTTCCTTCAGCTTTTTTGTAAACTCCACCTTCTCCCCACGTACAATATTTTACATGAGCATCATCTGTAGTGTGCACAGTAAGTGTTACGTTGTCATAATCTGAATCAACTTCTGTTATCACAAAATCAACACTTTCGATACTTATTTCAGGATAATTTTCTAATGTAGTTGCAATTAATTTTTTTTGGCTAACATACGATCCACTTAAATCGGCTTTCCATACCTCAACATGATATTCATACTGTGTTTTTTGCGTTAATCCATCAACAGTTAAAGATCCGTTTAAATTGTTTGAAATAAACACTCTTTTATCTTGTGAGAACACTCTCAAACAATACAAATTGTATGGATTACTTTTTAATTTTCCGTTAATAACTAAAGATTCTACATCAACATCAGATATTGATGGATCAAATTCAGGTACTGAAATCAAAGGTGTTGTTACACTGGCCGTTCCGCTTAAGTTTGGCCATCCACTAATACTACAATTCCAAGAAAAACTACGTTGCCTATTACATCCCATAGCTTCATTTATTTCACCAGGAATATTTATCCACCCTGTATCTTGTGTATAATATCCATAATTCATGTATCCTGACCATGTTAATCCACCAAATTTTACTGTATTATACGCTTGGATAGCGAATTGGCCTGTAATCCTAAAGCGAACATTAGCTTTGTATCTTAAGTTAGGATAAGCATCTTCGTATCGTTCATTATAAACATCAAACGAAACGCGCAAGTATTGGTTATAGTCTAAATTCGCTACATCAGAATATGCAGATACATCATAATCTATCGCTGGCATTTGTTGACCATCTTCGATAATTGACGAATTGTCTAATAAGACATCAAGATCGAAATCGGTTTCGTTGTAATCTAATTCACATACAACTCCCATAATCTACTCCTTATATTTGATATAAATATCACCTTGCTTGTCCGTTGATAAAACAGTAGGATCACTTGTTCCATAACGCACATTTACAGTCAATTTTAACTGTTCTTGAAATTGACTAATATAATCTTCTAAAACTCTGATGTATTCTCTTTGTTTTGCCATCAATTCAATAGCATTTCTAAATTCTTCTTTAGATTCCAATTCAAATGCTGTTGCCATATTTTCAATTACATTAATTTTAATAGGAACAGACGTTACGAATTCACCGCTCATCAGAACATTGATTTGGCATTGTACTATGCCAACCTCAGCAATAATCTGTTGGAATATTTCTGGATCTGAAAATTTAATTTCGTAAGCATTCGAATTTTGAAATCTAGATACAGATGTAGCATCCATACTAACCATTAATCCACTAGGCTTAGTAGCCCATAACGTAGCGGTTAAGCTATCATCCGTATACGCTACTTGGTCAGTGATAATATTGTCACTGACGAATACATCCAATCCTCTTCCTGTATCACCTTGTACCATTTCAACTATAGGTACAGATGTTTGCTTAGTTAAGCTTACAGTTACATTTGAATATACAATTGCCATGTTATACCTCCGTTTCCAATATAAGAGTAAGTTCATCTGGCATTTCTTTGATTAAATCATATGTCATTTTATTTAAATAAAATCTTTCTCTTTTGCCTGAATTATTTGTGTCTACATAAATAACATCATTCAATTTTAATTGATTTGCATTAGGAATGTTTAATCCAAACAATTCTTCAAATTTTATAGTTGTTTCCGTATCCGAATTTTGCAATTTATTTTTTAAATCTTTGCCAGCAATATATCTTAAATATGCTTGCAAATTAGATTCATTTTTAAATACGCCAAACGTAGCTTTTGTGGCCGATGAATCATCAGTCATTAATTTAGCATCCGAATATTCTTTTACTTCAATGCGGTGTATTTCATTTTCATCCCATTTAATAGATTTAACTATCTCGTTATTTGGCAAAATTCTTCCATTGTATCCCTTTGGAATTATTCCAGTAACAACATTTTCCATAGATACTTTTTTTGTGTAGTCAACAATTTCTTTATAACCAACATAAAACTCTTTAGGCTTTAATGTTTCCTTATACCCAGTTGGTTTACCAAAATAACAATCATAATTATTAAACATCGCAACGTATCTATGTTCTTCACATTCAGGCCATCTGTTCATCATTGAATTTTCTTCACTTCCAAACAAACATTGAATCAAATTATATCGAACCCAATAGGCTGTCTGTGTTGATTCCTTATCTTCAAATTGCCAACAAAGACTTTGTGATTTGTTACCTATTCCGTGTGAATATAGTTGTATTTTCACTCCTTGCGTTAAACCGCTTCCATCACCGCCTGGCCACCAATTGTAGTTTTTATCGGTAGGTCTAACGATTTTATATCCATTAGCTTCTGGCAAATAGATAAGTCCCCAATAATCTTCCCAATGCATATTTGTATTCGATGGATCATTTCTAAGCCAATATGTTTCAATTTTAGAATAATTTCGATCTACATAATCTTCAGCACATATCCATCTACACGAACATATAGACATAAAAGACCAAATTTCATGAATCCCATTAATTTCATCCGAAAATTTTTTTAAAACAAATGTTTGAGCAGGTGAATTGTTAGCTTTAAACATTTCTAATTGTGTTGCTATATCCTCGTTTGCTGATGGAACATCTACACACAAATCCGTTTTATAAGCATTGTGAATATGTACTTCTCTACCATCTTCTGGCTTTATATTTTTGTAATCTTCGTACCACCTATCGCCATAAACATGATAAGGATATTTAGATTTTGATTTTTCGATAATATCATTGGCAGTTTTAATAGCTCCATCCCACGTTGAATTCACTGTACGATCATCAAATACAAATATTTCTTTTTGAGAGTCAAAGAATATATGCGTTGCATAACATACATATGTATCAGAAATTCTATTTTCTTTAAAATAAACTATTCTAAATAGTTGCGCTTTTTCAAAGTTTAAATCTACTTTAAAAACAGATTCTTCTGAAATTTTCATTCCCAATAATTCACTCTTCGGAAATTCAATTTCCACATACCAGATTGAGTTTCTTTCAAAAGTTGCTTTTGCGCTTTTACAGTTCTTAAGAACAATATTTCCATTTTGCTCAATCATTTGTTGATATGTTGTATTTTTTTTAGACAAAAATAAATGTATCATTATCAAATCTCCTTAAAATTTCTGAATATTTCAGTACGAATCAAACCAATTTCTGTATTGATAACTATGTCGTTTGATCCATATTCAAGTTTTAAATCTTCAAATGATCCTTCTGTTTTTAATGTTGTATATTCGAAATATCCATTTTCATAAACAGTTTTCATATATGCATTTTCAGAATTTATTTCTATGTATTT
Organism: uncultured Solobacterium sp.; assembly: GCA_900547815.1. Classification (GTDB taxonomy): domain Bacteria; phylum Bacillota_I; class Bacilli_A; order Erysipelotrichales; family Erysipelotrichaceae; genus Holdemanella. Next base: position 13,829 of record URHY01000025.1, on the reverse strand, counting down.
AACAGCCAGTGCATTATCAATGCTACCCGGTTGATAATAATTGTATTTTTTAGCAAACGGTTGATATATTTTAAAACTGCTGTTATGAGTAAGTGAACTAATAGAAATCCAGCCAGTCTTTTCTGATGTGTTATAGAATTTATACGTAGGATATGACGGTTCGTAAAGATTTATAATTGATGTAACGTCAAATACCGAAATCTGCATAGGTCTAGAATATTTATCAATATATCTATATCCATCAACGGTAAATTTGATAGTGAAAGAAAACATAAATCCATGCCATCTTTCTGAAATGTTATATTCAATATTCTTCACTTTCCAGAAATGGTCAGAATCTTCATCTGGGAATTTTAATAATCCTTTTCCACCTGCAAAATATTTTTTAATATCATACAATCTTTCATTAGCTTCTTTTTTGTTTTGAACCACAAAATTACAAGGAACCTCAATCGTTTTATCTTTAAGAACACCAGTGTGACGGTACGATGTTGTACCGTCTCCCATTTCTGATGTTTCTACAATTTCTTCCGAAAAAGGGATAATTGGAGCACTAGTTATCTTCACCAAATTCATAATATTTTTATAAATTGTATATGGTTGATTTTCAGGTGTGAATTGTAATGTATACATATTCTAAGCTACTCCTTTCCCTATATTTTTTAGCATATCTCGAATTGACACAATTTCTTGTACAGTATCTGTAACAACATTTCCATCTAGCTGCATAGGTTGTAGATTGATTGTGATATTGCTATCCAATATTGCATTTAAAGCACTCGTTAAATTGTCCATTCTTTTGTAAATACCATCCAAGTTTAAATTGTATGCCGTAGAATTAGAGCGTGATACTGTACCACCCATAATAGATGTAGTAGCATCACTAGCCACTGCATATGCGCTTGTATCAGCCAACGCTGCAATAGAATCAGCACTCATAGGTGCAACATCAGAATCAACAACAGGTCGAGATAAATTATCTAAAGAATGTTTTTCAGTTTTGTGTACAGTTTTCTTTATAGTTGTAATAATAATAGGATCTTTGGCGGCTGCTTTTGCGTTATGGATAGCTTTTTGAACTTTTTTTGCATAATCTATAGTTGCTTGCGCATACGGCTCATAAGCTTTCAATAATGCACTTCCACCTGATTTTCCCATAGAACCAGAAGATGCCTGTGCATTGGATTTTCCATCGCCCATCTTATCTCCAGTATCTTTGGATTTTTTTGAAGCTTTATCTTTAGCTTTATCTAATTCCTTTTCTAATTCGTCAACTCCGCCTTTTGCCAAAGCTTTCATAGCTTGATCAACAGTAATTGTTCCATCTGCAATACCTGCTGCACATTTTTGTGGAATTTGTTCACCATCATAATTTGATTTCGTTAATGCTTCCTCAAACTCAATCAGGTTATTCAGCATTGTATTCGCTTCTGATACACTGCCTGCATTTGAAATAATACTGTAAGCCATGTCTTGTGGAATGTTAAGACCAGCTGCGCTTGCATTATCAACTAACTGCTGAAATGTCATCATAGATGCCACAAAATTACTTGCCGTTTGATAACTTTCTGTGCCATTCATGATTCCACTTGTTAACTTTTCAGGAATTTGAATACCCGCTTCACCAGCTTTATCTATAGCACCTTGTAATGATTGTTTTAACGAATCTCCAATTTTTGTATAGCCACCCGTTTCTGCCTGGTTGTTGAGATCTAGTAAAGTCTTATTTGTTTCTTGCATTTTAGTTGCCATAGTTGCTAAAGAACCGTTTGCTTCATCTATTTTCTTTCTCAACTGCTCAATCTGAGTTTGATACTTTAATGCCTTTTCAGTGTCCCCATCTTTAAATGCTTGTGATTGTTTGGCTTTCAATTCATCCATCTTGTCATTTAATCCATGAACACTCTCTGTTACTTCACTATATTTCATCTGTTGCTTAATTAAAGCTTTTGTTTGTTCTTTAATCGCTTCTGCATACGCTTCTTGTTTAGCAGCTTCTTGAACTTTTTGAATGTATTCTTCTAACGCTTGATTGTTTTCAAACACCTTGCCTGTATTGTCGGCAACTTTTCCTGTATTTGAATCAATTGTTAAACCGAGATCAGGATAAATTTCATTCAATTGATTAACTGCTTCTTGCAACATTTGTTTCTGTATAGTATTTTTGTTTTCTACACCATTTAATTGTTCAATCGTTCTCATCAAAGAATTAGACTGACTAATATTCTGTTCATTTGTAGCCAAAATGGTTTCTGATTTTTCTTTATATTCATCAATTTTTTTATTGAACGAACTAACACTGTCTACAACTTTTAAATAACTTTGAGCTACTGCATCATTCTTAACAGCGTTTTCTAAAGCTTTTTTATTTGCCTTTTCAAACATAGGAACTAACACTGCAATTTCAGCAGCTGCCAATCCAACAGCTATCCCAACTCCACCTAATGCAATACTTGAATTTTTTAATGCTTCAGTTGTAACTCCAGTTTTCTTAAACAATTTTGTCAATAATCCATTAGTTTTATCTACAGGGCCACTTAAATTGTTTAGTTCACCTGCCGTTTTGCCAACCCATGAAGAAACTATTCCAAATCCATTTGTCAACTTCTTAGCGCCACTAAATATTTTTCCTAATCCTTTTGCGGTAGGATATGATGCTGCGGTAAGCAACAATAGTTTAGCAATCGTTTCCTGCGTTCCATCATCTAGATTAGAGAATGCATTCGCTGTTTTCTTTACAACTTTTAAAATAGATGTAAGAGTAGGAGCAAACGCCTGGCCCAATTCATCAGCGGCTTGTTTAACTGCTTCCCATGTCTGTGACATTTGAGATTTTAATGTTCCATATCGCTTTTCTGCTTCAGTTGCCATGGCTGAATTCGCTTGCCATGCGTTTTGAGAAACATTTAATGCATTAGCCAATACATCCGAACTTTGTGCCAAAGCACCCATTGCTTGTGATTGTCTAATTTCTGTAATGCCTAAATCATTAAGAGTTTTTGTAACATCACTTGATTTACCAATACCTTCTACAAACTTTAAGAATGTTCCGGCTGCATCTTCTCCCCAAGCCTTTTGGAATTGTTGAGAAGTCATACCAGACACTTCCGCAAAATCAGATAACGAATCATTCCCCGTTGAAACAGCTATATCAATCGTCTTTAACATTTTAGAAACAGAACCACCACCAGCAGCGGCTTCAATACCTAATGAAGATAATGCAGTTGATAATCCTAATACTTGGTTAGAGTTAAAGCCTACCATCTTACCTGCAACGCCTAATCTAGTAGCCATATCCATAATATCCGCTTCAGTAGTAGAGAATTTATTTCCCAAATCTACGATTGTAGAGCCTAATCGAGAATAATATGTATTTGTCTTTTTAGACTGTGAAACCATTACGTTAGAGAATTTGGCAATACTTTGTGCTGCTTCTTCACCAACAAGATTTGTTGTATCCCCTAATTGCGTAATCGTCTTAGTAAAGCCAACAATAGAATCTGTAGGGATACCCATTTGTCCCGCAAGTTCTGCATAATGTGCAATATCTTGATATGTACTCGATGTATTTTGTGCAAGATCTTTTAAGCCTGCATTGATTTTTTCAAACTGTTGAGGGGTTGCATTTACTGTTTTTGTAACACCAGTCCATGCATCTTCAAAATCAATTGCAGTTTTTGTTGCTCCGACAATAACCGCTGCTGACAACGCAGACAACGGTTTAATAGTTTCTGCAAATTGGTTTGCTTTCTGACTGGCAACACCAAATGAATGTGATAATTTTAATATATTTTCATTATCTGTAATAAAGCTTTTATTCAAACTCTTTAATTCATTGTTTAATGTTGCTGCACCAGCTCTTAGGCCATTAAACGTCCTTTGCGATTCCTCATACGTGCTTCCTAAGTCAACGAGATTTTTCTTTTGTTCCGCAATTTTTGCATTGTATTCCTTTTGCGAAGCACTATTTGCCTTCATAGAAACTGTAAGTTCTTTATTTCTAGCAGCTAGAGTTGAAATTGCGGTTTCACATTGTTCTGTAGTGTGATAACTATCACCAATCGCATCTTTCCATGCTTGGATTTGAGTTTGATTTGTCTTATATTCTTTTTGTAAGGCACTCATCGCCGATTCAGTGCTGTTTAATTTAGTCTGATATTGCGATAACGTGGCTTTTGATTTGTTAACTTGATCTGTCCATTGTTGTTGTGTTTTAGGATATTCTTTAAGCTTTTTGTTATAGACATCCAATTGCTTAGAAGTGCTCTGAATCTTATCCTTTAATAGATTTTGGTATGTTGCAAATGACGAGAAATCATTCGGATTTAGCTTCATCGAAGCTTTTAGCTTAGACATTGTTTTGTCTAATCCCGATGTTTCTCTTTTGATTTCATTTATCGCTTTCTGAAATCCTGTAGTATCTCCATCAATCTTTACGGAGATACCTTTTATTTGATTATAGCCTGACAATTTTAGTACCTCCTAAAATCTGTCAAAGTCTTCTTGGGTTGCCATACGTACGTTGGATTTCTTTTTATTAATGCTTTTTTCAGCTCGATTTGTCATGTTGTTTTTTGCAACAATTAAATCAAACATCATTCCAATATCCATATTGTCTATTTCATCCATTTTTAGCCCTAGATTCATGCATCCTAAAATTAATTCAGAATAGCTTGTTAATCTTTTTTTTTCTTATTTTCTTCATCTTTTTTTTCAGTTTCATCTTCAACTGTGGCCTTATTTGAATAAACGATTTTTTCAAATAAAATAACACCAATTAAAACAAATGATTCATAATCATCAACATTATCTACCATTACATTAAACGGTTCAGTAACCAAGTTATTTTTAACATCGTACGCTTTGATGCAGGCCCATAGTAAACGTTCAAAAAATTCCGATCCAACTTCTTTTAATAGAATGAAATATGCATTTTCATCCCCTCTGTCTTCATCTACCGCTTTTTTAATACCTTCATCAAAATTCATTTGCGCCTGTTGAATATCAATCAATAAATCACGATTGAATGTTTCTCTATAAATACGTGCTGTAATCCCTTTATATAGGACACCGTGTTCTTTACCTTCGATTTTTACTGTAGTTTCCATATAACCTCACAAAGAGGGGGTTGCCCCTCTTATAATGCGCTCACTTCCTTGCCATCATCACTTTGTACTTCTACCGGTGTACCGGCTTCATGGCTCACTTGGCTCACTTCACTAGCTTTTGGTGTAGGTAATTTTGGCGCAGTCGTAAAGAAACTAGTATAGTTTGTATCACCTTTTTTGCAGTCAATTTTTACCCATGCATGATCATCTTTTTCTACAGGAATAGCTGTAATATCCATAGTTGTTGTATTTGGATCAATACTTTCTTCTCTTGTTTCACCTTCAACAGATGGGCGAGCAAATACCACTTTGAAGAACATATGTTTTGTCGCATTTTTGTCTCCTTCAAATTGGAACATTAAGCCTACGTTGTTTGGTAGAACGTTAGCGTCTTCAGCCAAGTTACCTTCCTCTGTTTCAATATTATTAAAAATCATTTTTTTAATTTCATCTTCCAAGTATGTCATTTCAATACTTCCGGAATATCCATTATTACTGTTTGTTGTAAAATATGCAGTGTTGTCTGCATAATATGTATTTGTATCTCCTTCCGGATCTAGTGTTAATGATTTAGCACCTTTCCATGCTACAGGTGTACCATACGTAATATTTCCACCTTCTTCAGACTCAATAGGAACTACATGTACATTTTTAATTCCATATTTAACTTTGTTTGTATCTGCCATAGTTTTTATCCTTTCAAATATTTTTCGATTAAACTTGGCAGTTCTTTGATTGCGTTTGTTTCTCCATCTTTCCAGTGCTTAAATGCACGTGTACGTCTAGGAGAATTCCATAAATTATGTCCGTTTTCTAGTAAATGAGTCAATGAATATTCATGGCCACTCGCATAAATAACACCGCGTGTATGAGCTAACTCACGCTCAATCTTATATGTTATAGACCTTTTATATTTGCCCTTTCTGCGTGTGTTTCTATGATCTACATTGGCCTTAGCTTTAATAATATCTTTAGAATCTTTTGTAGTTTCTTCTACTGCTCTATCAATCTGCGCCAAAGAATGCTCTTTATATTCTTGAATCATCTTTCTAATTTCTGGCCCAAGCTGCGACATATCGCAATATACATCATTGACGGCCAACTAATGTCACCGTCCATTCTGTACAGTGTACTTTTTGAGCTTTTATATCTTCATCTGTGATAGTTTGGTATGGTATTTCTAATTCATCGAACATGTCTTCGATTTTAGCTTCTAATTCAAAATCTTTTTGATCAGTCACTAATCTATATATGTAAGTTCCAATCTTGCAATACGTTCTATTGTCTGCAAAGTAATTATTTGTATAATCCAATGCATAATTCCCATATGGAGTATGGGGCTTTGACTTGAAGCTGCCATATACAAATTGTCCTTCACCTAAAAGTTCAGTGAATTTAGCAACGATTTGTTTTCTTACTGTTTCCATTCTCCAGCATCCTGTTGAACATATAGTTCAATCGTATCTCCGGATGGGAACGTACGATAAACCGCATACTTTTTGTCGTTGTATTTCACTGTTGTCTCATCATTGTAATCAATAGTAGGAATAACAAGCTTATACGCTAACTGTATGCCTGCCTGGTAGGCTTCATTAAATTCTTTTGAATAAATTCCACCAACTCGACAAAATACTTCCTTCTCCGTTTCATTAACATGTTCCACACCATCTTCATCAACATATCTTTCTTTTTCAATCAGATATGCCACATCATAATAAAGATTATTCTCACGAGTATATTCATATGCCATACTATGTCACCTTCTTATGGGATTTATCTGTCATAAGAATCTGACGTAAATCCTCATATGTCTTGGCCATTGATTCTTTATATGAAGCATCCGTTGTACCAAATTTTGACTTTACATATGTTATTACCGCTACTACAATTTCATCTTCTAAATCATCCTCATCAAATAAGATATTTAATCTATCCAAATCATATAAACATGCATTGATATACGTTTTGATTTCATCATCATATGCGCGTGATTTTGCTCTTGTAGCAGCGGTTCTAACACGTTCTAGAAGGCTTTCAGAAATGTTGAACGCCATTATCTATCACCTAAGCTTTCTTCGCACTGCTTTTTCGAGTGGTTTTCTTAGGCTCATCATCTAATAGAATAGGTTCTTCATCAGTTTCAGTAGGTTCTTCATCATTTAATGATTGTGTTCCTGCTTGGCTTTCATCTTTCGTAACATCTCCATTGCTTAAGCTACTTTTTTTTTTAATAAGAAGATGTATTGAGGATCTAATACTTTACCATCATTGATAACTAATGCCTGAGTTACTTCCTCATTCTTTTCATAATCCCAGTACTTCTTAACGCCAAACTGCATATTTGAGTTGATCGCATAGGCTTCTTTTCCTACCCAATACATTCCGAAATATTCACCGTTATTTGCTTCATCAAAATCTTTAAACGTATCATTTTCAACAAAATTAACAGTTCTAGCTTTGAATGTAGCGCGTTCTGCACCATCAACAGGATTAAATGTTTCTGCATAAACAGGACGATTATTTTGATCAGCCAATGTTTTAATGTTTGCTTCATATGTTGCAGGAGTCATTACGAACTCTGGCTTTAATTTACGCATTGACAATGGAATCTTCGCAAAGAATTTTGTTTGCCATGATTTCCAATCTTTCATTTCTTCCGCTGTAAACTCAATAATGTGATCTGTTTTAATACGTCCACTTACTTTATTAGCTTCTGTTAAAATACCTTCACACTCATTGTTTTCAGATTGACCTGTTAAAATTTCACGATCCATAGCTTCCAAATAAGCTTCTACAATAACTTTCGCTAATTCAGTTTCGAATGCATTTACAGTCAATACTGTTTGTAGTAAGGTACGAGCTAAACGAATTTCACCAATCAAATATCCAAATTGTACAAATTCAGTAACAGAACCGGCCTTTTGACGATCAGACACTGACGTTTCAGTAATACGTTTAAATGTAGCCTTGAATGAACCGATAGGATATTTAACACCACCACGGAAATTAGTATGTAATACCGCATTGTATAAGTAACCACGTGATTTACTTAATTCAGTCATTACTTTCTGAACAATTGTTTCAGGAATTAAAATACCTAGATCAGCTGCCACACCTGCTTCTGCACTACGTTGTCTTAAGATTTCTGACTGTTTTCCTTTTTGAACGAATTCCATGAATGCACTACGATATTCCATATCGTCTTCCATTCCTTTTTTACGTTCTGGCAATCCTTTTGGCATTGTTGGATGTCCTTTACTACGAGCTTGTTCCTGTTGTTTAACAAAAGTTTCTTCTTCATCTTCAATAGATTTTGCCATAGTATCTAAGAACGCTTGACGTTGTGCAGCCTGGCCTTGTAACTCTTTGTCACGCTTTTGTAAGATATCAAATTCCGCCTGTAACATTTCCAAGTTTGTATTAGGATCGTTTTTGTTGACCTCATCTTGAATTTCTTTAAATCTTTTTTGAATCTGTTCGTGATTCATTGCATTGAATGCTGCTAGTTGTTGCTCTGTAAACATTAATTAATAGCCTCCTTAATCTGCAACAACAAACTCAGTCTTTCTCGTTTCTTTTCATTTTCTTTTTTAGCCCGTTCTTCATCCATTAAAGACTTTGCTCTTGCTTCAATGGATGTTTGATCATTTGCAGGAATCGACACTGCTGAAACATCATATATTTTTGACACTTTACGTGTTGTCCACGTTTTTGTATCTCTATCATATGATTCCTCATCCACCATGTAACGCCATGACATCTGAGTAACCATTCCTGCCTGAATACTATCGTACAAACGTTTTGCAGCTTCTGTTCTTCCTAAATCTGCTGCAACAAACAATCCATGTTCATCTACTTCAACAATAAGTGAACCATTGCTTGTACGTGCATATACCATTCCTCCATGATCAAATTGGAAGATGATATCACTCATATCAGCGTTATCCAAACTTGAACGCTCAATCAACTCATATACATCATTACCTTGATAATCTCGATAAAGAACATAAGGTTCAAATGTTGTGGCATATCCCTCAACATAGTATTGAGTATCAATCCGTTTGTTTTCCGTCACCGGGTTCATCTGGAACGGAATGGAGCGCATTTGGATTTTGCTGTGGTTCGGTTTTGCCATTGTAACTAACTCCTCCTTGATTTGATTTAGTTACCTGGATGTATTCACCTCGAATAAAACGTTTCTTACCTTCATCATCTGGTAAAGGCGCTTTGTTCATAATATTTAATGCTCCGTTTGTATCAATCATTCCTCTATCGAACATTTGAGTTGCAACATTCAGTTTTGTCTGTGTTGAATCATACTGTAAACGATCGCTTGTAAGAATGATTTCACTACCATTCATAATCTGATTTACGGAATATAACATTCCACTCAACACTTCCCCAACTTCAATAAAAAATGGTTCAATAATTGATTCGTAAAATGCATTCCATTCATCAGGTTTATATTTATTTTGTAAAATAGCTTCACTAATCCCAAAATAGCTGTATACACTATTTTCAATTGCTTGCTTCTGCTTGGCATCCACTAATAATGGTTTACTTTCAATCGGTTTTACTTCATCAAAACGATTATCAATAAGAAATACACCCGTCTCATTTTTGTTCAGGTTATTTCTTAAGAGTAAGTTCTGTTGCTCTTTATAGTCTTCATCATCATCAATTGGCGTTGAGATTTTAGCTAAGAATCGAACAATAGAACTCGACTTGATCGCATTGATTGCTCCTTCTTCCTGAGCAAGCATCAATTTAGCTGTTGTATCAAATGCATCATTAACATCACCAAAGTAATCATTTTTATACTGCATTTGCCTTAGATGTCCTACTTTACTGTATTCAATCAATTTTGTTTCGCCATAGATGAAATTAAAATAAATATAAACTACACCATTGATTTCTTTTAACTGACACTGACTTGGAACAGCAGGCCATAATCCTTTTATCATTCCATATTCATCTTCAATTGGAATAATGAAAGCATTGTTTTCTGCAAAATATATAGTTGCCAGCCTTTTGTAAAATTGACTAGCTGTCATATAAGGATTTGGCTTTTTCTTAACCAAATAGTTATATATCTTGCTTTTGTAGTCTTTGTTTGTCAGTTCCGGTGAAGCCTTTCCACATGATGTAGCAATTCGATTGATACATGCTCTGCATAGTCCAATCTCATATATTCCACCATCATAGGATGAATACACTGGTGAATATCCACCTAAGCTTGCAAACATTGAATGTAATTGATTTTGTTTAGGTGCTGGCTTATTGAATCCTAATAGACTTCCTAGCAAGCCAAATCTTTTTCTTCTGCTTTTAGCCACTAATTCACCTTCCTTTTCTTGTTTTCAAGGCGGTATTTAAATGTATCCCACCATTTTTGTCTTACTGTATATGCATCAATAACAGATGCATATCCATCAATATGTTTTCTTGGATCAGTTTTAATCATGCGAACACGATTGTCCTCCGCAACTTTCTTTAATGCCACACTAGACATATGTGCTTGTAAAAGTCCATTCGTTCCTGTATGAACAAATCCATCTCTTACATATCCTGTAAATTCATTAATAACCGGTGTAAGGTTAGTACCCTGGATGACATCATCCATCTTGTATCCGTATTTCTTCATATCATCCACAAGATACTGAGCTGAATAACGGTCATATCCAACGACAACACAATAAATCTTGTATTTCTTACGCAACATTTCAAACCACTGCGTTACATCTTCATGCCGTACAAAGTTTTCTCCACTTGGACTTAAATATCCCAATTGAATAAATCTTGTATATGGTATTTTGTCTCTTTCCTCGAGTTCCTTGATTTTTAATGTTGGAAGCCAGAAATGAGTAAATATGTAGTCATGGCCTTGAATTCGTATAACTACAGATGCGGCTGTTAAATCGGTTGTTTGTGACAAGTCAATTCCACCAACTGCATATGTATGTGCAAAATCTTCAAATCTAAGTTCTTCACCTTTAACTTTGTTAATATCTTCTGCACTAAATAACGCTTCCGTTGAATTCTGTTTGATATTCGCATATTTTGTTATAAACTCTGCCTTATATGTCGGTGAGCTATGTGCTTTTAAAATTTCATTCTGCAAATATTCATAAGAAACCGATATTCCAAGGTTTGGCATTGCTTTTCTTAATTCAATAGGATCATCCCATTTTTGAATATCATCAATCATGTAAAAGAAAGGCAACATTTGTTTTTCATCAGACGTACCAAGTAAAACAGATGTTCCACGAACAAATAATTCATCATATAATCCTTCATCAATATAGTTTGCGGTACTTACAGGAATATAAAGTGGATCAGGTCTTGCCCCACCTGCCGACAACATAACGTTGTACATTTTCATACCCGCTTCACCTTCCCAGGCTGCAAACTCATCAAAGATTGTCAAATATGGGTTGAATCCGTCTGATTTTTTAGATGCAAAGGCAATTGGTTCCCATCTACAGTTATTCTGTTTCATGTAGATATCTGTTCTACGTTTTTTTACTCTTTGGCTCAACGCTTTAGAGTGTTCCATCATTTGATACAGAACATTGTAAATGATCTGCGCTTGTTTTAACTTTGGCGCTATATTGTATATCTGCATACCTGCTTCATCAGATGTAAATCCAACATCAAGTTCAATACCTGCACAAAGAAATGATTTTCCTTGTTTTCGGCCCATGACAGTTGGTATTTCACGAAACTGCCTTTTTCCATTCTTATCAACAAGTCCAAATATGCATGCAATATAGTATTTTTGCCAAGGCTCAAGCTTCACTTTTGTTGTTTTTCCTTCTACGTGGTGACAAAACGTTTCAATAAACGCTATATGCATTTCTGCTTTCTTCTCATCATAGAAGAAATCTCCATTTGCTAAACCTCTTTCAACATATTGAAGATTAAGCTTTATCCACTTACCAACTACATCTTCACCCGATTTAATACGTTCTTTATAAATGTCTAGATATTTCATTTAAATCTGCTCATGAACTCATCCAATTCATCACCCTTTTTTCCGGATACTTCTGTTGTCTTTGAAAGTGAAGTAGGTGACAAGCCAAGTTCTTTGCAGTATTTCATGATCTGATCACGTAATTGAACGGTAATAATGTAATATGGTGAGCGTGATAAATTCGTCGCACCAGCCTTGTTCGTGTATTCAACAACCATCTGTAATGTTTTGAAACCATTTGCTTTACTTGAATCTCTCCATTGCTTCATTGTTGAATCGTATTGAGCTAGAGCATCTGCGAGTGAATCAATCGCAACCGAATATTCAGGGGAATATGTACCTAAATTTTCTAGTTGAGAATTTATTCTTTTTTTCCATGATCCTTTTTGCATTCATCATCCTCCCTTCCACATCCTATAAGCATTCCATTTTCATCAAACTCAAAAGATGGTTTGCGTTTGGAATGTTCCTCTGCATGACATAAATCACACAATGCTTCCAAATTAGAATCACCAAATAGAATGTGTATATCTCTATAGTTATCCTGGTCAATGTGCACTTTGTGATGTACACAAGTAGACCTTGTATAGATTCCTTTTTTTAAGCATCTTTCACAAAGCGGATGCGCCTTTCTATACGCTCTACTTTTCTTTTCCCAAGCCTTGCTTGAGTAGAATTTTCTAGCATAATTTCTAGCTCCCGTTTTCGTCGCTTCTGAACCATAATATTTTTTCATATCGCTACATTCAAAGTTTTAGTTAACAGATTTAAAGGACGACAATATGAACAGTAAACACTTTGAATGCAGTGATATGAAAAAGACCCATGTTTCCACAGGTCTTTTTCACAACGGGCACAATATGAAACAATCCAAGAACTACCTTGTTTGTCCTAGAAGATGTTTTCCAATCTTCACAACTACAGAATATCACGGTTTTTCTTTGTACACTGTACAAAATGAAGAAATTCAGATTTTACCCCCTCTCGTACGCGCATGACCGAGTTTTTTTAAACTCCCCACGCCGTTCCCCAAAACGCAAAAAACTTCCGAAAGATAGGGGGGTATCTGCTGATCTGATCCCAGCCCTGGGCGCTTTCAGGGTTAAAAATCAAACCTATGCAGCTACCATCACACCGCACCGCTAACGGCTTTAGTCATATGATTGTCATATATTTATTGTTGTGTTGAAAGATGTTTCAACACGCATTGTTGAAAGCGTTGTTTCATAACATGGTCATAGCTGTATTAATAGAACGCGTGCGCACGTTCTTATATATGCAATAAACGTTTCATCACTCCAATACATTGGATTATATGCACCAACTCCATACACTCCAATACGTCCATTGTCTTCCCGGAACTGAAGCAACCCCCACAAAAAAAGGACGTCCACAACGTCCATACATGTATATATTATTAGTCTGATAACTGTATCTTATAAGACTAGAACCGAACACGCTTAAAAGCCTTATAAATAGGCGCTTGCGTGCACGTTTGAAAAGATAAAAGCTTTTTAAAAAAATGAGCATAAAAAAAAGACGGTTTTATATTTTAGTGCCGTCTTCAAATTCAAAATAACATTTGTATTTTGCGCCCATCGTTTTAGCAAGCTTTTCTTTTTCTTTATCTGTTAACGATTCTCTTTTTATTTTCATCGCAAAGTTAGCTTGACTGTACCCCAACGCTTCAGCCGCTTTCGTTTGGTTTATGCCTGCATATGCTAGCGCCCTTTTAACCTTGTCTTTTT
>URHY01000024.1 GCA_900547815.1 uncultured Solobacterium sp. | reverse complement strand
GAACTTCAGCCTTCCAAGCTGACTACGTGAGTTCGATTCTCATCACCTGCTCCATGTAAAATATTAACTCGCAAATGCGAGTTTTTTTATATCAAAAATGCCAAGGACCTACTCCTTGGCATCATTTATAAACGCATATACATCTTCATAAATCCTTTGATTCTCTTTTTCATTTAAGATTTCATGCTTTAAAGTCGGATACAATTTACTAGATACATTCTTATATCCAACCCCCATTAAAAATTGTTTCAACTGTTCAAATTTATCCTTATTCTGAATAACCGGATCTTCTTGACCTGCAATCATCAAGATTGGCAATTCACTATTTGTCACCTTCCAATCCTTTTTATCAAATGCTTTAACCATCAATTGAAATAAGTTTATAAAACCATTTGTTGTAAACAAAAAGCCACACAATTCATCCGCTTCATATTGATCTACATTCTCTGGATTTTTACTCAACCAACGATTCCCCGATTCATATCCCGCAAAAGCCATCTTATTTAATAAACCATTGCCTTTCTTTTCTTTAAAGAAAGGTTTTATAATTTTAGCCAATCCAACCGCAAAACTAGCAGCCGAATTTTCTGTAGGAGGACCACACAAAATCAAGCGACGAATATAATTGTCATATTTTTTTAAGTAACAACGAGCTACCAAAGTACCCATACTATGACTAAATAACGTTACCTTTAATCCAGGATACATATCACGTACGTACTCAGTCACCTGGAATAAATCATCCACAATATAATCCGCATTTTCAGTATAGAAATATCCATAATCATTCTTTGATTTTACACTACCACCATGTCCTCTATGATCATGGATCACACAAATATAGCCTCTTTCATTTAAATACTGCATAAAATCAAAATAACGCTCTTTATGCTCCGCCATCCCATGTGAAAACTGTATAATTCCTTTTGGATTTTTACACTCCATTATCGCAATCTCTAACTTTAATCCATCTTGCTTTGATGTAATTTTTTTAATTATCATATTATAGTACCCACATTTCTTTCTTGATTTAATTGTATCAAATATATAATTATTTCAACTAGACAAATCAAAAAAAAAGACCATTTTTAATGGTCTAACTAGTTTTCACTAATTTCTACTTTTACTTTGTGATCTGCTTCCACATCAAAAGTAATCTTTGCGAAGTCATCTAAATGATTTGTGACAATATTATGAACTTGATCAAATACTTCATCCTCTTTTTCTTCAGACTTGCAATCATATTCAATAGATGTAACTGTATGCTTTTTAATTTTTACATCTTTTAATTCTTCTAACATTGATTTCATAGTTATCTACCTCGATATAAGTCTATCACTTATTAAATCCTGTTGTCAAATTTATGCGTGAAGCCAATCTACCCTATGATAATACATAAGGAAAGTAATACTTGATAAAGACCAAGTAATTGGATAGATCCAATATACACACCATATATTATGTACTAACATACCCATAACTGTAAGGCCTGCAACACGCACGAAGCACCAACAAACCATCATAACAATCATCGGAATCATGGATTTACCTGCTCCTCTTAAGATAGCCGATACACAATGTGAATAGGCTAATAAACAAAAGAAGAATGCACTTGTCTGTCCTCGTAATGTACCAAACTGAATAACCTCTGGTGTCGCATCAAAGGCTGCAATAAATTGAGAGCCAAACACAAAAATAATTACACCAATGATTTCCGCCAAAGTCATCGAACAAATCATACCAAATTTAGCACCCTTTAAAACACGATCATATTGACGAGCTCCTAGATTTTGTCCAACAAAAGTCGTAAGTGCCATTGTAAAACTAGTAATTGGCAAGAACGCAAAACCTTCAATTTTTGAATAAGCACCACAACCAGCCATGGCCATATCACCAAAAGAGTTGATATTCGATTGAACAACTACATTAGCTAGTCCAATAATGGAATTCTGAAATCCACTAGGCAAGCCATATTTTAAGATTTCCCCTAGAAGTTCTTTATGAATCTTTATCTCAGAAAGAACAATACGATGTGTTCCCTTTGTCGTCAACAATAAATATAGGCATAGACCCGCTGAAATATACTGTGAGATGATTGTAGCTAAAGCAGCAGATCCTACACCCATTTTAAGAAGCGCAATAAAAAATAAGTCCAATACAATATTTACTATACTTGAAATAATCAAATAATATAGTGAATGCTTACTATCACCTACTGCCTGTAAAATACCTACAAAAAAATTATACATAATGGATCCAAAGGAACCTAAAAAATAAATTTTAAAATAAGTCACAGACGCATCCATTACACTTTCTGGTGTTCCCATCCATTGAAGCAATGTAGGCGTAAAAAAGATACCTACAAGTGTCATAATAAAACTTACGATCAATCCAAATGCAACCGTTGTATGGATTGCATTCTGCATACGTTCTATTTCTCTTGCTCCAAAATATCGTGATATGACTACACCTGCACCAATCGCGACACCATTAAAGAAACCAATCATCAGAAATATAATATTTCCACTTGAACTTACAGCCGCAAGAGCCTGGCTTCCTAAAAAGTTTCCAACAATCAGTGAATCCACCGTATTGTATAACTGTTGAAACAAATTCCCTAATAAAATAGGTAGCGCAAAGAAAACCATTTGTTTAGGAATCGAGCCCGATGTCATTAACTTTTGTCCTTGTGCCAACCCTAACACCTCCTATGTTACTAAAAGAAAAGGAAGTTTAAACTTCCTTGTAAAAACTTTGTAGATGACTACAAGAAGAGTCAAACTGTTCCTTTTCTTCTTTTGTCATTTCAATCTCAACAACCTCTTTGACACCAGTCGCATCCAAAATGGCAGGAACACTAGTAAATACACCATCTTGTCCATATTGACCATCTAAATAAGTAGAAACAGGAAGTACTACAGATTCATTAAACATCAAAGCACGAACAATACGTGTTGTACTTGCGGCAATACCATAACATGTATTTCCTTTACGGTTAAAGATTTCCCAACCATCTTTCTTTACCGCTTCATGAATACTATCAAACATTCCCTCATTCATACGAGTTGGATTATCTTTAATGATTTGATAAATATCTTTACCACCAACACGAACTGTACTCCATGGAATCATTTCACTATCTCCATGTTCACCTAAAACATACGCATGAATACTCTTTGTATCTACATCAATACAATCGGCAATATGACATTGTAAACGTGCTGAATCAAGTAATGTACCCGATCCAATAATTTGATTTGCTGGTAAACCAGAAACTTTATAAGCCACATAAGTCATAATATCCACTGGATTTGATACAACTACAATAAAGCCATTAAAACCATTTTCCATAGCACTCGATACAATGCTTGTCACAATCTTAGAACTTGATTTTAAAGCCACTAAACGATCATTTTCTTTGCCCATTGGAGCACTAGCTGTAATCACTAAAACATCAGCATCTTTACAATCTGTATAATCCCCTAATTTAATCTGCATATTACGATTCATAAAGGCAATACTATGAATCATATCCAAAGTTTCTCCTTTGGCTCTTTCTGTATTCATATCAATTAAAACAATTTCATCACAAATTCCTTGGTTGATCATGCAAAAAGCTGTACTTGCTCCAACATTTCCCGCACCAACAATTACTACTTTTCTTTTTTTAATCATAATGGCTCCTCCTACAAAAATTTAGAGATATATCCCTGTATAAATATTACCAAAATAATTACAGGAATGATATACGAAACATAGAAACCTACTTGTTTAGGAAAAGAGATTCCCTCACCACAATTGGCTTCCTTTAAAAAATTTTTAAATCCCCATCCATATTTAGATGTACAAAACAATACATAACAAAGTGATCCTAAAGGCAATAAATTATTCGATACAATAAAATCTTCTAAATCCTGAATCGTTGTACCAGCACCTAATGGTTGAATAAAAGACAACACATTAAATCCCAATGCACAAGGTAAAGATAGAACAAAGATAAGTACAAAACTTACTTTGATGGTTTTTGAATGAGACCATCCTGTCCATTCCATTGTCATAGTGATAATATTTTCAAATACCGCAATAATTGTAGTTAATGCCGCAAAACTTAAAAATAAGAAGAACAAAGCTCCCCACACATTTCCAAATTGCATATTCGCAAAAATATTAGGTAATGTCTGAAAAATCAATCCAGGACCTTGCCCAGGATCCACGTTATATGCAAAACATGCCGGAATCACAATAAAGCCTGCAACCAATGCGACAAATGTATCTAAACACACAACCGTAATCGCTTCTGAAGTTAATTTCTTACTTTTATCAACATAGCTGCCAAATATCGCAATGGCACCAATACCTAAACTCAAAGTAAAGAAAGCTTGCCCCATAGCCGCAAATACGACTTCTGATATATTTTGCATCTTTGAAAAATCAGGCAATAAGTAAAATTTAACACCAGCCATGGCTCCTGGCAAAATAAGTGAACGTACTGCTAATATAAGCATCAACGCCAATAAACACAACATCATATACTTTGATACTTTTTCAACACCGTTCTGCAAACCTTTTGAACAAATGAAAAAGCCAATACATACAACTAGAAACATCATGCCAACCTGAACTAAAGGATTTGACAACATCAAACCAAACTCATCATTAATTTGACTTGCGTTTAAGCTATTAAAATCCCCTATCAACATCTTATAGAAATAATAGAATAACCAACCACAAACCGAAGTATAAAACATCATCAATATATAGTTTCCTGCCATAGCAACATATTTCATAAAATGCCACTTCGTACCTTTTGGCTCTAATACATCAAAAGAAAGGGCTGCACTTTTTTGACTTGCACGACCTACTGAATACTCCATAACCATAACGGGCAATCCTAATATGACTAGAAAAAATAAATAAATCAAGACAAAAGCAGCTCCTCCATATTGTCCTACAATATATGGAAAGCGCCAAACATTGCCAATTCCAATTGCGCATCCTGCACTAATTAAAATAAATCCTAAACGATTTGAAAACCTATCCCTCATCCTGTTATCTCCCTATAAAAACAATCTAAACAACCCATATACCTTCCATTCCAAGGTTTCATTCTTCCACAATAATGAATAATTACACTATTTTGTTTCACCCAATCCAAATCCATCTTATTTCTTGGGTTTCTTAAATTATAGAAATTCATCATTCTTTCACTCAAATTATATTTACGATAATCCACAAGTTTCGTTTTATCTCCATATAATGCAGTTAATACATCTTGATCAAAAAGTACAAGTTTTTTCTTGTATGTATTCACATAATTTAAGATATCTTGCTTATTCAATTGTTTACGTAACGCAACTAGATTCATCAATAAAACCCCAGTATTGATATATGGAACATCTTCATTTAACCCTAATCTTTTCGCATTTAAATGTGTCATATTCTCACTTACATGACTACATGCGATATAAAGATTGTCTTCAAAATCCATATTATACAATTCCTTTAAACTTTGAATCACCACAATATCCACATCTAAATATAGAATTCGATCCAATGTATCCGGCAATAAATCCGATGCGAATAATCGATAATATATTTCTAATGGATATCTAGATGAAATAGGAAATTCTTTAAACTCTTCTTGCTTTACTTCAATAAAATGAAATGTACATCCTAAAAAAGAATTTCTTAAAGCATCCATATGTTCTTGATTCAAATCATGATGCAGAATATAGAAATCAATATTCTTATCAAAACGAACGATGGATTGTATACACGTCTTTGTCAAATCTATGAATTTTGCGTTAATTGAAAATAAAATGTTCATAAAATGATTTTATCACAAAATTAATTGAAAATCTTTTCATAAAATATGATACAATATTTACATTAAGGAGAAGATGATAATATGAAACTTATTATACCCGAAAACTACGATCCAGTATTAACTGTTAGAGAAACACAAGAAGCCATTAAATATATTCGTGATACATTTCAATATGAATTTGGTAAGGAGTTAAATCTTTCTAGAATTTCTGCCCCTTTATACGTAACACAAAGTTCTGGTTTAAACGACAATTTAAACGGTACAGAAAAACCCGTATCTTTTACTATGAAAGAATTGCCTGGTGAACAATTAGAAGTTGTACACTCTTTGGCAAAATGGAAACGTATGGCTTTGAAGAAATATGGTTTTAAGCTACATGAAGGCCTATACACAAATATGAATGCCATTCGTAAAGATGAAGAATTAGATAACTTTCACTCTACATATGTCGATCAATGGGACTGGGAAAAAATCATTTCTAAAAATGAGCGTACCCAACAAACACTCGAAGAGCATGTTCGTACGATTTTTAAAGTCATTAAACATATGGAACATGAAGTATGGTACAAATATCCTCAGGCTGTGAATCATTTGCCTGATGATATTTTCTTTATCACAACGCAGGAACTATTGGATAAGTATCCAAATTTAAATTCAAAAGAAAGAGAAAATGCCATCACAAAAGAACATGGCTGTGTATTTGTGATGCAAATTGGTGATAAATTATCAAATAATGAAAAGCATGATGGTCGTGCACCAGATTATGATGATTGGAAATTAAATGGCGATATTCTATTCTGGTATGAGCCTCTACAAAGTGCTCTTGAAATTTCTTCAATGGGTATTCGTGTGGATGAAGATACTTTATTTGAACAATTAAAAAAAGAGAACTGCTTAGATCGATGTGAACTTCCATTCCATAAAGCAATTCTTAATAAAGAATTACCATATACTATAGGTGGAGGCATTGGGCAATCAAGACTTTGTATGTTGCTACTAAAAAAAGCACACATTGGAGAAGTCCAAGCAAGCTTATGGCCGCAAGACATGATTGATGCATGCTTAAAAAATAATATTCAAATCTTGTAGGACAATCGTCCTACTTTTTTATTATCGTACCATTTGGATTGGATACATAATCTCCATATTCTAAATCAGATACTTCGCATCCATTCACTGTAATATTTCCAGCACAAACTGTAATAGCTCCATCTACATCTTCTTGTTGTCCATCATAAATAAATGCGCCATCAAACAATAAACCATCCATAATATTGTGTTTTATATCAATATCATCACATATTACACTTACTGTACACTGATTTTTCTTTGTGCTGTTTTTTAAATATGTATAATAAGCTCTACCTAAATCAAAGTATTTTATCATCTTTTTCTCCTAAAGAAAAGGAATAGGTATTCACCTACTCCTTATATTTTATTCTTCTGATTGAATATCAATTGATCCATTATCTGTAGTTTCTGCATCTTGTAGAATTGATTCTTCTACAGATGATTCTACATTTTCCATCACTTCTCTATCGTCTGATCCTGATACTAATTTATCAAATTTTTCAGAATTTTCATTATGAACTTCATTCATACGTGCAATACGTTTTTCACGAAGCTCTTTTGCTTTAGCTGCAACGATTTCATTTTGAGGACGATCACCTTGACATCCTGTACCTGCAGGTATCAATTTACCAATGATAACATTTTCTTTCAAACCAATTAAATGGTCAACTTTACCTTTAATTGTCGCATCTGTAAGAACCTTTGTTGTTTCCTGGAACGAAGCGGCAGATAAGAAAGAATCTGTTTCAACTGAAGATTTAGAAATACCTAGTAATACAGGTTTGAAAGTAGCTGGAGTTTTTCCGCTTAATAATGCATCACGGTTGATTTTTGTGATGTTGTTAAGTGATAATTGAACACCAACATTTAAATCTGTATCTCCACTATCTACAACGATTACTTTCTTCATCATCTGTTTAATCATTACTTCCAAGTGCTTATCGCTAATTTCGATACCTTGGCTCTGGTATACTTTCTTAACTTCTTTTAAGATATAATCTTGAACTTCACGGACACCAGCAACACGCAATAATTCTTTTGGATCTAATGGACCTTCTGTTAATGCAACACCGGCTTCAATCTTAGCTCCAATTTGAACCCATGGACGCATTGATTGGTTTGCATTAATTTTATGAGAAACACTTTCATGTTCATTTGTGATAATGACTTCTTGGCGCATTGTTCCTTCAATACGTTCGATTGAAGTGATTTCACCAGAAATCTGAGCAATTACCGCAACACCTTTTGGACAACGAGCTTCGAACAATTCTTCAACACGAGGCAAACCTTGAGTGATATCTTCTGCACCAGCACCGGCAACACCACCTGTATGGAATGTACGCATTGTTAACTGTGTACCTGGTTCACCAATTGATTGGGCAGCCATAATACCAATAGCTTCACCAACTTCAACGTCTTTACCAGTAGCCATGTTACGTCCATAACATTTACGACAAATACCTAAACGAGATTTACATGTAAATACAGAACGGATATACATACCTGTAACACCAGCATCTACAATTTTCTTTGCAAGTTCATCTGTGATAAACTCATCACTCGCAATAATTAACTCACCCGTTTTTGGATCTGTTACATCTTGTTTTGAATAACGACCAACTAAACGATCTTGTAATGGTTCGATAACAGAATTTGTCTTGCGATCCATTAAAGTTTCAATCCAGTAACCCTTATCTGTACCACAATCATCTTCTTTGATAATTACATCTTGTGCAACATCAACCAGACGACGAGTTAAGTAACCAGATTCGGCAGTCTTCAAGGCAGTATCAGTTAAACCTTTACGCACACCGTGAGTAGAGATAAAGAACTCACTTACGTTCAATCCTTCACGGAAACAAGAGTAAATAGGAACTTCTATGATAGTTGGAACATATTCGCCTGCACCCGCTTTGGCGTGACCTGGCTTAGCCATTAAACCACGCATACCAGCTAGCTGCGTAAAGTTTGACGCGTTACCACGGGCACCAGAAGTCGCCATCATGTTAATTGGGTTTTTACGAGGTAAGTTTTTCATCAATGATGTAACAATCTTATCTTTTTGATCATCCCACATCTTAGATAAGTGACGTTCCCATTCTTCCATTGTCAACATACCCTTACGTTGTAAGTGTTTTAATTGATCGGCTTTAACACGACCCTCATCGATATATTCATCTTTGTGAGGAGCCACTTCGATATCTGATAAGGCAACTGTAATACCAGCTACTGTTGAATATTCAAATCCTAATGATTTGATTTGGTCAAGAATTTCAGCTGTTTGATCAGCATCATAACGCTTGAAAACTTCGGCAATAACTTTACCTAAATCTTTTTTCTTAACGGCATCAACTAAAGGCATAGCTTCAATATATTCTTTAATGTTTTGTCCTGGAGAAACAAAATATTTGTCAGGAGTACTTACAAAGTTTTCCTTACTAACCTCATTGATATAAGGGAAATCTTCAGGGAACATTGAGTTGAATACGATCTTTCCAACAGTTGTAATTAAATAATCATTTTTATGTTTTTCATCAAATGAAGTTTTATGCATGTTGCATACTGGCAATGCGATACGAGTGTGAAGGTGAACTTGTTTTGACTGATAAGCCATCATGACTTCATCTTCATCTGTATATACATGACCTTCACTTTCACCAAAACGGTGCCAGTGAGCAGCTTCTAATGGGCAACCAACTTCTTCGTAGTGTTTAGCTTCTGCAAAGAATTCATCTTTCGTTTCTTCCATTGTTAAATAGAAGTTACCCATAACCATATCCTGTCCTGGTGTAACAATTGGCTTACCATCTTTAGGACCTAAGATATTGTGGGAACCTAACATCATAACTAATGCTTCGGCACGAGCTTCTTCTCCTAATGGAACGTGGATGGCCATCTGGTCACCATCGAAGTCGGCATTGAACGCTGTACATACTAGTGGGTGAAGACGCATTGCACGTCCTTCAACCAATTTAGGCAAGAAAGCCTGAATACCTAAACGGTGTAGTGTAGGTGCACGGTTCATCAATACTGGATATCCATCAATTACTGTTTCAACAACATCCCAGATACGTGGATCGCGACGTTCGATTAATTTTTCTGCATTTTTAGGATTTTGAGCCAATCCTTGGTTTACAATTTCATTAATAATAAATGGTTTAAACAAGTTTACTGCCATTTCACGAGGAATACCACATTGGTACATCTTCAAATCTGGTCCTACGGCAATTACAGAACGACCAGAGAAGTCAACACGCTTACCTAATAAGTTTTGACGGAAACGACCTTGTTTACCCTTTAATGAGTGAGACAATGATTTTAATGCACGTCCACCCGCACCTGTAATCGGTTTTGAACGACGTCCATTGTCGATTAAAGCATCCACAGATTCCTGTAACATACGTTTTTCATTTTGAACAATGATATTAGGAGTGCCCAACTCTAATAATTTACGTAAACGATTATTACGAGTGATAACACGACGATATAAATCATTTAAGTCACTTGTCGCAAAACGACCACCATCCAATTGAAGCATTGGACGTAAATCAGGTGGTATTACCGGAATGTTAGTCAGAATCATCCATTCTGGCATATTTTCACTATTGCGGAATGCGTTAATAGTATCTAAACGTTTGATTAATTTCTTACGTTTTTCACCTTGTGCTTTTTCAAGAGCATCTTGTACTTCTTGATATTCGGATTCTAAATCTACATCTTGCAATAGACGAAGTACAGCTTCAGCACCTGTTTGAGCAGTAAATCCTGTTGAACCATAAATAGCTTGGTTTTCACGGAATTCACGTTCAGAAAGAATTTGTTTATAAGCTAAACCAGATTCTTTTGGATCAGTAACGATGTAACTTACAAAGTATACAACTTCTTCTAATTGTTTAGGTGTTACATCCAACAACAATGCCATACGGCTAGGAATACCACGTAAATACCAAATATGAGCTACTGGTGCAGCTAAATGGATGTGACCCATACGTTCACGTCTTACGCTTGCCTTTGTGATTTCTACACCACAACGGTCACATACAACACCTTTAAAACGTACTTTTTTATATTTACCACAAGCACATTCCCAGTCCTTAGTTGGACCGAAAATGCGTTCGCAGAATAAACCATCACGTTCAGCTTTTTGTGAACGATAGTTAATTGTCTCAGGCTTAGTTACTTCACCATGACTCCATTTCAAAATCGTTTCTGGACTCGCTAAGCGAACCTGAATCGAGGCAAAATTGTTAATACTCATATTTTATACTACGCCTCCTCTTCTTCGTTATTTTCTTCTTCAATATCGTCGACTAACTCTTCCTTTTGAACTTCCTCTTGTAAAGGTTGAGCTGGATGAGCGTCCTGGTCATCATCATCTAATGTGATGTCAACCTCATTATTATTTTCATCTAACAAACGAATATCGATTGCTAGACCTTGTAATTCGTGCATCAATACACGGAATGATTCTGGAACCCCTGGTTCTGGAATATCTTTACCTTTGATAATAGCTTCATAAGTCTTAATACGACCTTGAATATCATCAGATTTGATTGTCAAGATTTCTTGCAAAGTGTGGGCAGCACCATATGCTTCCAATGCCCAAACTTCCATCTCTCCAAATCTCTGACCACCATTTTGAGCTTTACCACCCAAAGGTTGTTGAGTTACTAAAGAGTATGGTCCTGTAGCACGAGCATGTAATTTATCGTCAACCATGTGGGCCAACTTGATCATGTACATTACACCAACACTAATACGTTCATCAAATGGTTGTCCAGTTTGTCCATCGTATAATACCTGTTTTCCATCTACAGTCATGCTTGCTTCACGCATTACATCCTGCAAGTCTTCATTTGATAAACCATCGAATACAGATGTAGAGAATTTAACACCAAGTTTACGAGCTGCGTAACCTAAGTGGATTTCTAGAATCTGTCCAATGTTCATACGAGAAGGTACACCGAATGGATTCAACAAGATATCAACTGGATGTCCATCAGCCATAAATGGCATATCTTCGATTGGTAGAATCTTAGAGATGACACCTTTGTTACCGTGACGACCAGACATTTTATCACCTTCAGAAATCTTACGTTTCTGAACGATATATACTTTAACACGCATATTTACTCCAGGAGGAAGATCCGATCCATCTCCACGTTTAAACACACGAATAGAATGAACAATACCAGCACCACCATGAGGTACTTTCAATGAATTGTCACGAACTTCACGTGATTTTTCACCAAAGATTGCTAATAATAATTTTTCTTCTGGACTAACTTCACTTTGTCCTTTTGGAGTAACCTTACCAACTAAGATATCTCCTTCTTTTACTTCGGCACCAACCATAATGATACCATTTGAATCTAATTTACGAACTGCGCTTTCACCAACGTTAGGAATATCACGAGTGATTTCTTCAGGACCTAACTTAGTTTCACGACAGTCAATATCATATTCTTCTACGTGGATTGAAGTATATACATCATCACTAACCATACGTTCTGACATGATGATGGCATCCTCGTAGTTATATCCATGCCATGTTGTATATGCGATAACAACGTTTTGACCTAAAGCCAATTCACCATTTTGCATACTTGGACCATCAGCCAAGATATCGCCCTTTTCAACTTTTTCTCCAACCTCTACAATTGGACGTTGGTTAATACAAGTACTTGCATTTGAACGAGCAAACTTACGTAATTGATAAGTATGGTTTTCACCTTCATTATCTTTAACAACAATACGTAAACTATCTACATACTCTACAACACCATCTTGTTTGGCGACAATACCTACACCAGAGTCTTTGGCAATTTTATATTCAATACCAGTACCTACATAAGGTGAATGTGGAACTAATAATGGAACGGCCTGACGTTGCATGTTGGCACCCATTAAGGCACGAGAAGCATCATCGTTTTCCAAGAATGGTACACAAGCAGTGGCAACAGATACGATCTGTTTTGGACTGACGTCGGCAAGTTCTACTTCTTCACGGTCAGCGATAATAGTTTCGCCAGCCTTACGAGCTACGACACGTTCATTTACTAAATGACCATCACGAACCTCATTGGCCTGAGCAATTACATAATCTGCTTCTTCATCCGCACTTAAGTAAACTGTATCTTCACTAACTGTACCATCTGCATTTACCTTACGATAAGGTGTTTGGATAAATCCATATTCATTGATACGAGCATAAGTTGTTAAGTTATTAATCAAACCAATGTTTGGTCCTTCAGGCGTTTCGATTGGACAAATACGACCATAGTGAGAGTTGTGAACATCACGAACTTCAAAACTTGCACGGTCACGACTAATACCACCTGGACCTAAAGCTGAAATACGACGTTTGTTTGTCA
Source organism: uncultured Solobacterium sp. (assembly GCA_900547815.1). Lineage (GTDB taxonomy): Bacteria > Bacillota_I > Bacilli_A > Erysipelotrichales > Erysipelotrichaceae > Holdemanella. The sequence continues at coordinate 13,552 of URHY01000024.1, read as the reverse complement.
ACTCAGCTAGAGGGTTTTGTTGATCCATGAACTGCGACAATTGTGAACTAGAGAAGAATTCTTTAATTGCAGCTGTCAAAGGACGAATGTTTGTCAATTTTCTTGGTGTTAAGCTATCCATTTCTTGAATTGACATACGTTCTTTAACAACACGTTCCATACGAGATAAACCAATACGGAATTGGTTTTGGATCAATTCACCAACAGAACGAATACGACGGTTTCCTAACATATCGATATCATCTGTTGTTCCTACACCTTCCATAACATTTAAACTATATGAGAAGAATGCATACATATCTGAAACTGTAATTGTATGCTTGTTTGCGAATGGGTCATTTCCAGCAACACGTACTTCATCCCCATTGTTGTCAATAATATATACTTCTTGAACACATGCACCAATCAACCATGCTGTGATATCTTCACTTAAAGCACGTTGTTTAACTTGTGTTTCAACATCACTATCGATAGCATCTGGACTTACGCCAACCATATAACGGTTCGCAACTAATTCCATATCCGCATCAACAATATCTTCACCTTGCGCATTTGTTAAACGTCCAAGTGCATATAAACGTTGTCCATAGTTAAATACAGAATCCATATTTTCAGCTGTTAATTTAACTGGTTGTGCAAACAATCCTGCAAAAATTTCAACATTTTCAACAACCTTTTGGATTGCTAAAACATCTTGTTCAGTTAATACTGTACCAGCATCTAAATAAGCATCTTCCGTTTCTACATCACTAGCCAATACACGACCAATTAATCCTGTAGTCCAGCTTGTCGGAATTGAAACAATATCTTCTTCATGGAATTCTGAGCGGAATGGATAAGCGACACAATAAGTGCCTTTAGCCAATTCTTCACGCAATGCATTTCTTTCATCACGATGAACCATAGTACCTTTTTCCATGAAAACATTACCATTTACATCAACTATGTCATGAGCAAGTGTCATACCATACATACGATCGATTGCATTTAATTTCTTGCGTAATTTATAACGGCCAGCCTTTGTCAAATCATAACGACGGTGATCAAAGAATTTAGCCTGCATCAAAGTGATTGATCCATCTAATGTAGGAATTTCATCACTTCTCTGGTTTTCATAGAAAGAAAGTAAAGCTTCCTGAGTAGTTTTTACTTTATCATTCAATAAAGTATTTTCAATTTCTTCATATTTTCCAAAGAAGGCAGTGTACAACAACAAATACATATTCATGTATTCGCGATCTTCTGCATCTGTAGCTACATCAGACCAGTTACGTCCCATTGCACGTAAGAACGTTTCCATCATTGATGTATCATGAGTATCTTCATTTACCCCAATATTCAAAGACATACCTATAGCCTTGAATAAGATACTGAATAATACTTTACGACGACGGTCAATAGAAACGTTGATCAAACGTCCATTTGTAGTTTTCTTTTGTTCAGTCATGAACTCTAGCCAAGTACCACGACTTGGGATTAATTCACAACTAAAGTTTTGTTTACCAGTCTTTTCATCATAACTGTCCGCAAAATATGCTCCAGGAGAACGTACGATCTGACTAACGATTACACGTTCCGCACCATTGATGATGAATGTACCAGTTTCTGTCATTAAAGGGAAATCCCCTAAATATACTTCTTCGCTCTTGGTTACAACTTCCCCAGTTTCTGAGTCTGTAACTTCCAATTCCATATCTGCATATAGAGGTGCTGCAAAGTTGCATTCTCTATACATAGATTCTTCAGCGTTATATTTTGGTTCTTCAAAATGATAACGCAAGAAATTTAAACGAATGTTTTTTCCATAGTTTTCAATTGGATAGATTTCTTCAAATACTTCTTGGATACCTTGTTGCGTAAACCATTTAAATGAATCTGTCTGGATTTCGACAAGATTAGGTAACTCTAATTTACCACTAACCTTTGAGTAATCTCGGCGGGAAGATTTCTTTCCACACGAGACAATACGATATGCTTTGTTGTTGTCCATGCATGCCATCCTTTCGTTCGAATTTGTACTATATTAGGAAGTTTTCATCCGAAAACTTACACTATTATGCAATTTATTATACTACTAGTAAAAGTGCCAAATGTCAAGAAAAACTTGACAAAATCATGAAAATAGGATATAAATAATGCCTATCCTTTTTAAGCACCCACATGAAATAGGTGCTTTTTTCTTTTTTTGACATACAAACCAATTCCTAATACAATAATGAAAGTTAGAAGGAGTCTATAATGAAAAAACTATTAACATTCATATTAACTTGTTTTTTATCCCTTTCACTTGCAGGATGCTCGCACTCAAAAAATAACGATGATATTCTCACATTCTTTAATGCGTTAGATAATACACTAAATTTAAAAAGCGCCCAAATCAATGGAATACTCACTATGAAAGATTCAAAATTAAATATTAATGCCCAAATTCTTCAAAAAGACGATTTACAAGTTGCCAGTTCAATCGGTCTTGTTGCAGGAAAAAACGTACAAAACAACTTTTTGAACTTTTATATCAAAGATGGAAAAACATATTTAAATTCCATGGGAACAAAAACACAAAGTACAGTGGATAAGATTGGGTTAAAACAAAATTCAAAATTAAATGCATACAACCCATTTCTAGATTTAACGGATGATCAATTGTGTGAATTGTTTGATTCCTCTAAAAAGGAAGATAACAACTATACTTTTAAAGTTAATACAAGCAAATTAGCAACACTACTCGATAACATGGGATCAATCAAACTAGATAATGCTACATTAGAAGCAACAATCAGGAATAATAAAATTACTCATCTTGCTCTAAATTTTATAGGAACGCAAACAGTAGAAAATGCAAGTGCTGATATTGATGTTTCATTAAAATTAAACATCAAAAATCTAAAGAAGATCAACTTTCCAAATGATTTAGAAGAATATAAAAACGAAACTGCAGAAGATTAATTTTTCTGCAGTCTTTTTCTATTTTTTTACTTTTTCTTCTATCTCTTTTTGTTTTTGCATAACTTCATTAATTTTTTCTTGAATTAAATGAGCATAGGCATCTGCTCCAGGTTCCATTGGATGTATTCCATCTGCTTCTAACAGGTCTGTATGCTGTGAAATATAAGAATTCCAATCAACAATTGTTATATTTGAATGTTTTTTTGCTAACTCTTGTAAATATTCATTATTGCTAGCTTCCCATTCAACACCTGGCGCATATATATTGACCCAGAAAATAGATTTATCTGAACCAATCATTTCTAGCACTTGTTCAACATTATTTTCATCTAAAACGCCATTTGTTCCAAGTGAAATAACAACTGTATTATGAATATTTCCTTGTGACTGATACCAACGCAATATGTCTTGAGCCTGATATATTTGTCGTGAAACAGCTGCATCTACAATAGAATCAGGATAAACGGCTTGAATATTTGTATATGCCGACAACATAACGGAATCTCCTATGCAGAATAACCCTTTATCGGATACTTTCTGTGAATTTCCACTTGAGCTATAATCTACATCTTTAGCCTTTTCCATTTTACCATCTGATTTTGCATTCTTTTTCTTTTTGATTGCTTCTTCATTTTCTGCAATACGCTTTTGTAACTCAGTTGAATCCACTTCTTTTGAAGTTACTAAAGCAACAACACCAGTTGCCTGAAATACCAAGCCAACGATTCCACAAGCCAGTACCGCTTTCTGAAATTTAGGCTTAATTTGCTTGTACTTAAACACTTTTAAGAAATAATTTGTCCATACAACAAGTGCAATCAAAATTACAAATTCAAATAAATATATGATGAAATGTTTATTCCAATCCTTATACTGAAACAAATAAATCACTGGATATTGCCATAAATAAATTTCATAACTATGTCTACCAATCCAATCTAATATAGGCACATCCAACGAAACTGAGCTATTTGCCGTTTTCTCAATTAAGAACATAGACAAAATTGTTGTTAGTGCCAACACTAATAAATATACAATTGGCATTTTACCAGCAAAAATAAAGTAAGAAACAGCCAATATTCCAATCAAAGAAAGTGAAATATAAAAATTCTTTTTCGTTTCCTCTTCCTTTGTATATATCCAACCCAAAAGCATTCCGGCAAATAACGAATAAACTCGAGTATCTGTTCCATAATACAATCTTGTTACATTAAACCCACACAAATAAAGGACTGGCATTATTAACGCAAAAGCAACAGTGACTCCAAACATTGTCTTGATTGTATTCGACTTTCCTTTTTTTTCTTCCAACTTATATAATCCAAATAATAAAAGCGGAAAAATCAAATAAAACTGCATTTCAATAGACAAGAACCATAAATGAGAAAATGGTGAAGTATTCGCAATTCTAGTAAAGTAATCCAAGCTCTGTGAAATCTGCCAAAAGTTATTAAAACCCGCAAATATACTTAATACTTGCATCTTCATTCCACGCAAACTATCATTAGCCAAAAAGAAATAAATTCCTAAAGTTGTAAAAACCATTACCAACAATGGCGGGTACAATCTTTTTATTCTTGATACATAAAATTTTATAACAGAAAATTCCTTGTTTTCCATTTTTTTCTTATTTGTGATAACCATTAAAAAACCAGTTAAGACAAAAAATAAAACAACTCCTAAATAACCACCCTTAAAGACATTAGGAAACATATGGAAAAGAGTAATTCCAATAATGGCAATACCCCGCAATCCATCCATTCCCTTTATTCGGTTTCCTTTTTCTTTCATATCAACATATCCCCTTATCACGCTCTTATAAGCAGTTTATATTTTAGCACAAATAAACCTTAATATTTATTAATAAATATATAAATTTTTAATATCACTTTTTTGTAAAATACAATATAATATATAAAGATTCCAGAAAGGAAAATAACATGCAAAGTATTAAAACAATTTATAAAATCGGACCCGGACCTAGTAGTTCACATACATTTGGTCCAATGATGGCTTCTAAGTATATTAATAAGCACTATCCAGATGCCTCGCACTTCAAAATTACCCTATTTGGTTCTTTAGCACTTACAGGAAAAGGACATCTTACAGATAAAATCATCCTAAAAACATTGGGTGCTAACAAATGTGAAATCATCTTTGATTTAAAAAAAGAAGTTGAACACCCAAACACGATGATTATCGAAGTTTTTAATGATGATACTAAAATTGCACAACACACTTTCGTTTCAATTGGTGGCGGTAAAATTGAAATCGATGGAAAAAAAGGCAATGTCGACCCTGAAATTTATCCACATACAAAAATGGATGATATTCAAGTCTATTGCAATGAACGACATTTACGTTTAGATCAATATATCGATGAAGTAGAAGGTACTGAATTTGATTCTTACATGAATCAAATCTTCAAACAAATGTTAAAAACAGTAAATACTGGATTAAAAAAGACTGGAGTATTGCCTGGAAGTTTAAAAATCGATCGTGTAGCCCACGCATTATACCAATCAGCACAAAGTTGTAGTGATATCCAAGACAAAAACAGTTTATTACTAAGTAGCTATGCCTATGCAGCCAACGAACAAAACGCTAGTGGAGGCATTGTCGTAACTGCTCCAACAATGGGTAGTTGCGGTGTATTACCGAGTCTTGTATATCATTTCTATCATGATCAAAAATATCCTAAAAAGACACTTATTCAAGGTTTAAAAGTTGCCGGATTGATTGGAAATCTAATTCAAACAAACGCAACCATTTCAGGAGCTAAAGCCGGATGTCAGGCCGAAGTTGGTGCTGCCTGCTCAATGGGTGCTGCCTTTGTAGCTTATTGCCAGCTTCAAAATAATGAACAAATTGAATGTGCTGCAGAAATTGGATTAGAACACCATCTAGGACTTACATGCGATCCAGTTGGCGGATACGTCATGATTCCTTGTATTGAAAGAAATGCCGTAGCTGCACAAAGAAGTGTGGATGCCGCAAGACTTGCCAAATATTTACGCAATGTGAAAAAGAATCGTGTAAGCTTTGATATGGTCGTTCAAACCATGAATCTAACAGGAAAGAAACTTCCAATTGAATTAAAAGAAAGTGCACTAGGCGGACTAGCCGTTGTTGTACCAGAAAATGCATAAAGGCCTAATTCATGTGAATTAGACCTTTTCTCTATTTATCACGAACAAAACACTCTAACACTTTATAGCCCTTGCGCTCTAGATCTGCCTGCAAATCATCCGGATCTGTTGTATCACAACGAATAACTAGATTGGCAATTCCATCTTCAAAAGAATACACACCAATATGATTGATATTCACTTTGTTTTCAACAAAGATTTCCGACAACTTACCAATGGCACCAATCTCATCTTTGACGGCAACCGTAATTCTTGAACCCACTTCATCCCATCCAAGAACATTCAAGAAACATTTAAATACATCATTTTGCGTTACAATACCCGTAACTTCACCCGATGCATTGACTACCGGCAAACATCCAATATTGTTTTTCAACATTTTCTGTGTCGCATATTCCATCAATTCATTCTCATCCACGGAAATGACTTTTTTTACCATCACAGTACTTACAGTTGTTTTTGACAATAAATAATTCAATTCATATATGCTTAAGCTTGTCGCATTCGTTGTACCCGAATTTGAAATCATACCCTCAGTAATCAATCCAACAAGTTGACCTTTTTCAACAACTGGAACACGGTGAATTCCCTTTTCCTTCATCAAATCAATGATTTGTGAAATCGTTGCATCTGGTTCAGCACATATAACATTTTTTGTCATATAATCCTTAACTTTAAACATCTTATTATCCTCCTAGATATGCCTTTTGAACATCCGGACTCTTGGCAAGCTCTTCACCTGTACCTGACATTACAACTTTACCCGTCTCTAAAACATAGGCACGATGCGCAATTGACAAAGCCATCTTTGCGTTTTGTTCTACCAATAAAACCGTTGTTCCCGACTTATTGATTTCTTCAATAATATTAAAGATTTCCTTAACCAAAATAGGAGCAAGCCCCATGCTTGGCTCATCCAAAAGTAACAATTTAGGCTTAGCCATTAAAGCACGTCCCATTGCTAACATTTGTTGCTCACCACCAGATAAAGTAGAAGCATCCTGATTCATACGCTCTTTTAAGATTGGAAACTGTTCACAGACCTTTTCATAATCACGCTTGATTCCGTCTTTATCTTTTCTTAAAAAAGCACCCATCATCAAATTTTCATACACACTCATACCCGTAAAGATACGACGACCTTCCGGCACTTGCGTTAAACCCATCTCAACAATATTTTTCGGATTGGCCTTCATAATTGATTCATTTAAAAAGTTGATTTCTCCACCCGACTTTTTAACAATGCCACTAATTGACTGCATCATCGTCGTTTTTCCAGCTCCATTGGCACCAATCAACGCGACAATTTCACCTTCATTCACTTCTAAACTAATGCCTTTTAAAGCTTCAATAACACCATAATGCACATGAAGATCTTTGATTTCTAACATTGCCATACTAGATCTCCTCTCCTAAATATGCCTTAACTACAAACTCATTTTGTTTGATTTCTTCAGGCGTACCATTCGCTATCATTTTACCATAGTTCAAAACATAAATACGCTCGCAAATCTTCATAACCAAAGACATATCATGTTCAATCAGGATTACAGTTAATTTATATTTCTCTCGAATATGATCAATCAATTCTGTTAACTCTTTTGTTTCCTGCGGATTCATACCAGCAGCCGGCTCATCCAAATATAAAATTTTGGGCTGAATTGCCAAAGCACGAGCAATCTCCAATCGACGTTGTTTACCATAAGGAAGATTTGTCGCCAATTCATTTCTTAAAGAATATAATCCAACTTCTTTTAAAAGCTCTTCTGCCTTTTCTTCGACCCATTTCTCTTCTTTATAATACGAAGGCAAACGCAAAATCGCAGCTAAACTTCCATAACGAATATTTTTATGCATCGCAACCTTAACATTTTCTAATACTGTCATCGATTTAAATAAACGAATATTCTGAAATGTACGTGCAACACCTAAGTTTGTGATTTTATAAGGCTTCAATCCACCAATCTGAATACTCTTATCTTGATCCATCAACTCAATCAAACCACTACTTGGTTCATAGACCCCTGTCAACAAGTTGAATAATGTTGTTTTACCAGCACCATTTGGACCAATCAAACCAATAAGCTCTCCCTCATTGATTGTCATAGACACATTAGAAACTGCACAAAGACCACCGAAATTCTTTGTCAAATTTTTTACATTTAAAATTGTTTTCATGCAGATTTCTCCTTTCGCTTATCAAATAATTTCTTAAATGACAATTCTTTTGTGCCTAAAATTCCCGTTGGCTTAAAGATCATGATTCCAACCAATGCCAAGCCATAAATAATCATTCGAATTTCTGAAAAGTTTGCCAAAACAACATTGATAATACCAATCGCAACAGCTGCCAAGACACTTGATGTCATAGAACCCATACCACCAAATACGACCATAACTAAGATATCGATTGATTTATTAAATGTAAATTGATCTGGCTTAATAACATAGAAGTTACAAGCAAACAATGCTCCAGCTAAAGAAGCTAATAACGCACCAATCACAAAGGCAATAACTTTATATTTCGTGGTATTGATGCCCATTGCCTCACTAGCAATCTCATCTTCACGAATCGATAAACAAGCTCGTCCAGGAGCAGAATGTGTAAAGTTACAAACAACTAAAATTGAAATAACAGCACACACAAACAACAATGGAAATGTAGTTAATTTTGGAATTCCATTTAGTCCGGCTGCTCCATTTGTGATTTCCATATTCTGTACTAGGATACGAACAATTTCTGCAAATCCCAAAGTTGCAATAGCCAAATAATCCCCTTTTAAACGTAATGTTGGAATAGAAACAATCAAAGCTACAATGGTTGAAAGAACAAAACCAATCAATACGCCAATCACTAGTCCTGTCATATTTGGCATCATTTTAACCATAATACCAGCACAATATGCTCCAATACACATAAATCCAGCATGTCCTAATGAGAACTGACCACATACACCAATAACTAAATTTAACGAAACAGCTAGAATAATATTAATAAAAATATTATATAAAGTAATTGAATAATAAGATCCAATAATTCCAGCTTTCATTAAAATCGTTAAAACTACAAAAGATACAACAGAAAGTACAAGCCAGGCAAAATTTGCCTTATTCAATAATTCTTTACGCATGACTTACACCTTCTCTCTAACGTTTTTACCTAATAAACCAGCTGGTTTTAAGATCAAAATCAAAATCAAAATAATGTAAACAATCGCATCCTTATACAAAGAACTACCATATGCGGTAACCATCGTTTCGGCAATACCAATAAACAATCCACCAATCATGGCTCCTGGAATACTTCCAATGCCACCAAATACAGCGGCAATAAATGCTTTTAACCCTGGCGTCATACCCATTAATGGATTGATTGAGTTATAGTAAATACCAACTAGAACACCGGCAACACCCGCTAAAGCAGATCCTAATAAGAATGTAAAAGAAATTGTTTTATCTACATCAATTCCCATCAAACGTGCAGCATCTTCGTCAACACTTACAGCACGCATGGCGCGACCCATTTTTGTCTTTTGAACAATAAATTGCAAAACAATCATTAAAATTACGGTAATCACAAAAATATAAACTTGTTGCATCGTAATCGTAACGGGTCCTAAATGAAAAGATGCACTCGTTAATAATTTAGGATAAGTTCTTACTTCACTTCCCATAATATATTGTGTTGCATACTCCAATACATAACTTACACCAATTGCTGTAATCAATGCGGTAATTCGAGTCGCATGACGAAGTGGCTTATACGCAATGCGTTCAATCAAAACACCAACGACTCCACAAAAAACCATTGAAATCAATAGGGCAGGAATAAATCCCAATCCACAATATGTTGTGATTAGAAATGCACAATACGCACCTAACATATAGATATCTCCATGTGCAAAGTTAATCAATTTAATAATTCCATAAACCATGGTATATCCCAAGGCAATCAAGGCATAAATACTTCCTAAGGATAGACCATTGACTAGTTGTTGTAAAAAAGCTGTCATATTAACCTCCTTATTAAAAAAGAGGGGGAATTGTCCCCCTGAACAAATACTTATTTATTTGGATCTACTGATACGGCTTCAGTTTGAACACCATCTACTAAGTTAACAACTAATACAGATTTCTTAGGTGAATGTGTCTTATCAAATGTGAATGAACCAGTCAAGCCTTCAAATTTAGCATCAGCGATAGCCTTTTGTAGATCTGCACCTGTTTTACCAGCTTTTTCTAAAGCTTGTAAACCTAAGTTAGTAGCATCATATGTTAATGCAGAGAACATATTTGGAGCTTCTCCATATTCTTCAGTATATGCATTTACAAATGCAGTTAAATCATCACTTGCGTTAACTGTAGTATAAGCAGTTGAATAGTAGCAGTTATTTAAATTTTCACTACCAGCAAGTTCAGCTAATTTTTCTGATTCAAATCCATCAGCACCTAAAATTGTGCAATCCATGCCAGCTTCACGAGCTTGTTTAATAATTAATCCAGCTTCTGAATAGTAACCAGCGATGAATAATACATCTGCCCCTTTATCTTTTACTTTCGTGATAATACCTGCAAAGTCAGTATCTTTAGCATTATAACTTTCAGTAGCTACAACTTCTCCACCCAAATCTTCAAATTTTTGTGTAAATACCTTAGTAAGACCTTTTCCATAATCACTAACTTCATTGATAATTACAGCTTTTCTCTTTCCTAAATTTTCATATCCAAATTTAGCCATTGCCTTACCTTGATATGAGTCTTCAAAACAAATACGGAATGCATATTCATAAGGAGAATCTCCATTCATTGTTGCATCGACCTGAGTAGCTGATGGTGAAATAACTGGAACCTGGTTTTGATCCGCTACTGGATATGTTGCGATAGAAGCACCAGAAGTTGCAGGACCTACAACTAATGCTACACCATCTTCAGTCATCAATTTTGTAGCCGCACTAGTAGATTCACTCGCATCTCCTTTATTATCCATTTTAACAGCTTTAATTTTATACTTTGAATCCTTATTTGCGTTATATTGTTTAATCGCAAGAGAAGCCCCTTTATACTCCGCTTGACCATAAGAAGCTACAGCACCCGATAATTCATAGTTCAAACCAATTTTGACTGTATCTCCCTCTTTTAATTCTGTACTAGCAGTTCCACTTCCCGAACTACATCCGACTAACATGCTTAATGCGACAGCACTAGAAGCAAACGTTTTTAATAATTTACCTTTCATAATCTATACCTCCCTCGAGTTGTACAGATATAATAGCGCAAGCAGAAAACGTTTTCAAGTATTTTTTACATTTTATTACAACTAGCTTTACATTTAGTTTACATTTTACATCGTTTTCAAATTCTTTCTTTACACAAAAAAATAGCTAAAGTTATCAAAACCTTAGCTATTCAATCAACTATTAATACATTCCCTGAGGCATTGCAGGTGCTGGTTCTTCTTTATCGATTTTTGCAACTCCAGCCTCTGTTGTTAAGAACAATGCTGAAATACTAGAAGCATTCATCAATGCATTACGAGTTACCTTTGTAGGATCAATGATACCAGATTCAATCATATCTACCCATTCACCATTTTTAGCATCAAATCCTACATTTTCGCCAGCTTCTTTTTGTCTTTCAACAATCTCTTCACTGTTATATCCAGCATTATCAGCAATCTGTGCAATTGGAGCCAACAACGCATCAAATACGACTTTAATACCCTTTTGTACATCCACTACATCCGATTTCACTTCATCTTTCAAAGCCACATAAGCCTTTACTAAACAAGCTCCACCACCTACGACAATACCTTCACTAACGGCAGCACGAGTTGAGTTCAATGCATCTTCAATACGAAGTTTCTTTTCTTTTAATTCGCTTTCAGTTGCAGCACCCACTTTAATGATCGCAACACCATTTGATAATTTACCTAAACGCTCTGCCATACGTTTCTTATCATAATCACTTGTAGTGTTTTCCATTTGCGCTTCAATTTCGGCTACACGAGCAGCCACTTCTTCTTTACTTCCAGCTCCACCAATCATTGTTGTATTATCCTTTGTGACAACGATCTTCTTAACTGTACCTAAGTCAGATAACTGCATATCTTTCAATTCCATATTCAAATCTTTTGAATAGAATTTAGCACCTGTCATAATCGCAATATCCTGCAACATTTCTTTTTGGTTATCACCAAAACCAGGAGCTTTAGTAGCCACTACATTGAATGTTCCACGAAGCTTATTCAATGCCAAAGTAGAAACTACTTCATTTTCCAAATCTTCCGCAATAATCAATAATGCACGATTTGCCTGAACCAATTGTTCTAGTAAAGGCAAGATTTCTTGAATATTTGTGATTTTTTGATCCGTTACCAAAACATAAGCATTTTCCATGGTTGCTTCCATCTTTTCACGATCACTAACCATATATGGAGAAACATAACCCTTGTCATATTGCATACCTTCACTAATTTCAAGTTCTGTTTCAAAGCCTTTTGAATCATCTGTTGAAATGACACCATCACGACCTACTTTTTCCATCGCATCCGCAATGATCTTACCAATTTCTTCTGAACCTGATGAAATTGTCGCAACATTGGCAATATCTTTACTGCTTTCTACTTTCTTAGAAACAGATAAGATATATTCACTTACTGCCTTAGCTGCCTTTTCAATACCTTCACGCATCAATACTGGATTAGCTCCACGATCGACTTGGCGTAAACCATTTTCAATCATACTTTGAGCTAAAATAGTAGCTGTTGTAGTTCCATCACCGGCTGTATCATTGGTCTTATTGGCAACTTCATATACCAATTTAGCACCCATATTTTCAAACTTATCTTCCAATTCAATTTCTTTGGCAATACTTACACCATCATTTGTGATCAATGGTGAACCATAATCCTTTTCAAGAACAACATTACGTCCTTTAGGACCTAAAGTAACGCGAACCGCATTTGCTAATGTGTTGACACCTCTTAACATGGATTCACGAGCATCTTTTGAAAAACGTACTTCTTTAGCCATAATTCATTACCTCCTACTTACTTACTGCAATGATATCTTCATCTTTGATGACAATAAATTCTTCATCATCAACCTTCATTGTAGTTCCTGAATATTCTTTATATAAAACTTTATCTCCACAAGCATATCCAGCATCTTTAACATCTGCACCAATACTTGCGACAACTGCAAGCTTTGACTTTTCTTTTCCACTTGTCAAAATGATTCCACTTGCCGTAGTTTTTTCTTGTTTCTCTTTCTTTAATAAAACATAATCATGTAAAGGTTGTAACATAAAATCATCCTCCTTTTAGCACTTAGTTGTTCTAATTGCTAAATACTATTATACTCACTTTTAGCACTGATGCAATAAGTTTGCTAAATTTTAACAAAAGAAAGTAGGCGATAGAGTTTAAATTCTACCGCCCCTTATCAAACCATACGTGC
>URHY01000023.1 GCA_900547815.1 uncultured Solobacterium sp. | reverse complement strand
ATAAATATAAATATAAATATAAATTATCTTTAGATTGTTTGGATTAAATTAGGTATTTAACTGGATTATGCAGATGGAATTGAAAAGAAATAAAAATTACTAAAATTTGGAGTTGTACATATATAATGTGTACCTTTTTTTAATGGATGTAAAACGTAGATTCGAATTTACTGAAAATAAATGTAAGAAAATGCTTGCATAATTGAAAATGTGATGTTATTATTAACGCACAAAACACAAAGAGATGGAGTAGTAAAAGGAAGGTCTTTATTAGAGAGTTGTCGGTCGGTGCAAGACATGAAAGATTGAACTTTGAACTTACCATGGAGTGGTCAGGTTGATAAGACTTGGACGTATGCTTAACGTTAATGAAGCAGGATGTGATAGCATCTGAAATGAGTGCATTCTTAAATGAATGAAGAAGAGTGGTACCGCGGAAGTATTGTAATTCTAACCTTTCGTCTCTTCTGTCTAACAGGCAGCAAGAAACGATTGGTTTTTTTTGTTAGCTTGTTGTGCACACTATAGGAGGAAATGTATGAAAGCACAAAAAGTTGGAAAAATGGCGATATTTTCGGTAGGCGCCGTATTGTTCTCAGCACATGCTGGAGGTGGATTTGCCACAGGAAATCAGGCAAATACATATTATGTAGGTTTAGGATGGACTGGTATTGTGAGTGCCATAATAGCTATGTTGCTATTGATATTGACAATGCGAGAAGCCATGGTGATGTATAACCAGAGAAATTTAACAAGTGCAAAGGAATTGTTTGAAAACTTATATCATCCATTCGATAAGTTGGAAATTTTATTTGAGATCTTTTTTAATATCATGGTTTTGATGGCAGTTGCAGCAGCAATCAGTGGTGCTGCTAGTGCATTACAACAATACTTTGGATTTAATTATTATGCTTGTGTCGTTGCGGTTGGAATTGTGGTTCTTTGCTTAACAATTTTTGGTGCCAATGTAGTTCGTATGGCCAGTACATATATGGGTATGGCAATTTTGGTGACAGCTATTGTTATTTATGGTATGGGAATCATGAAAGGTCAAAATATTGGAGCTATTTTAGCAAACGATTTTACTGTGAATGGTTTTATGAACATGCCTAAAGCTATTTTAAATGCATTTACATATGCAGGCTTTCAATGTGTGACATTACCAACAATCGTTGCTTGTGGAGCTATCTTACCAGATCGTAAATCTTGTTCAAAAGCGATGTGGATCTCATTTGTGATGAATGCTGTTGCATTAGTTTTAAGTGTTTTGATGTTAATTTCTTGGAAGGGTGTTTATGGAGAAACAACTCTACCTACATTGACAAGTTTAAATGCAATGAATGCCAACTGGATGGTTGTTGTATATGGTATTTGTTTATTACTATGCTTAATTTCTACAGCAGTAACAACAACATTCGGATTTGTGGCTCGCTTTGAAAATATTCGTGTTTTAAAGAATGTAGAAAATCCAGTAAAGAAAAGAATTATTGTATCTGCATTTATTATTGTGGTATCTATGACGATTTCAATGGCTGGATTAACAAACATTATCAAATATGGATATGGTTATTGTGGATATTTAGCTATCGCAATTATCATCGTTCCATTCTTAACTGTAGGTGTATATAAGAATTATCATACAAAAAGTGTAGAAGTGAAAGAAGGAGTAGAAGTTTATGAAAACAATTGAAATGTCTAATTATTCAGTCGGAGAAAGCTGTTATAATGAAATCGGTAGTGTATGTGAAAAATACAACGTTAAAAAGGTTGTGTTGATTGGTGGTAAAAGAGCTTTGGCGGCGGCTGAGCCAAGAATTCGTGAAGCCATTAAAGAGACTGATATTATTATTACAGATTCAATTGTATATGGTATTGAATGTACAATGACAAACGTACATAAATTAACTTCAAATCCAAACGTACAAGAAGCAGATGTTATCTTTGCGATTGGTGGAGGAAAAGCAATTGACACTTGTAAAACCGCATCGATTGAAATGAATAATAAGATGGTCTTCTCATTCCCAACAATTTGTTCAAACTGTTCCGCCGCTACGGCCATTGCCGTAGTATATGATGATAATGGAGCATTGGACCACTATTCATATCCTCATTGTCCAGCACATATCTTTATCAATCCTGATGTTATCGCAAAAGCGCCAAGTGAATATTTCTGGGCCGGAATTGGGGATGCGTTGTCTAAACAATGTGAAGTTGAATTCGCAACACAAGGAAAGACTTTAGATCATACAGCAACAATGGGTTTGGCATTAGCTAAAACTTGTACAGAGCCATTGTTGAAATATGGTAAACAAGGTATGGCGGATTGTGAAAATAATCAAAACTCTGAAGCAATTGAAGCCATTGCTTTGGATATTGTTGTATCCACTGGATATGTTTCAAACTTAACAAATCAACCAGAATATTATTATAATTCAAGCATTGCGCATGCCTTCTATAATGGAAGTTGTTCAATTGCTCGAGATGGACACCACTTGCATGGTGAAGTTGTATCTTTTGGTGTATTAGTGTTATATGCATATGCCAAAGATGAAGAAAACTTAATGAAAATGGCAAAATTCAATAAATCAATTGGCTTACCAGTGACTTTGGCTGATGTAGATTTGAATGAAAGCCATTTAGAAGCTTTGACCCAAGCGGCTACGAAAACAAATGAGTGGAAAAATGCACCTTTCCCATTCACAAAAGAAGAGTTTATTGCCGCTATTAAAAAAGCAGATGCAGTTGGTCAAAGCTTATAAGAGATCGAGAAATCGATCTTTTTTTGTATATATTTTAGTTTTAAAGTGTATGTGAAATTTTGTGATTTGTATATTAACTTGCTTCATATGGTATAATAAACGCTGTAGGTGATAACTATGTTATTGTTTTTTAAAAGTTTACCAAGACTAGTACGTAGTGCTAGCAAAGATATGCATCGTCATTTCTCGATGACATTTTCTTCAATAATATCGATTGGTATTGCTTTGCTAATGGCTTTGTTTATATTTGTTATATATATGAATGTTGGTGGGTTCACAAATCAAATTGAAAGTGAATTCATGATTCAAATATCTTTAAATCCAACATTAGATAAAGAAGAAATAATGGATATATCAGATTCTATTTCTTCAATGACTTCTGTAAAGAAAGTGAAGTATTCAAGTAAAGAAAATGAACTGGATGCACTAATCAAAGAAAATGGTGCTATGTTTGAACAATATAAGGGAGATGACAAAAATCCTTTATATGATGTTTTAAATGTAGAATTAAAAGATAATACAAAAATTTCAAAAGTGACAAAGAAGATATCTAAAATGGATGGAGTTGTTAACGCAACTTATGGCGGTAGTGCAATCAATACAATGATTAGTTTATTCAAAAACATTCGAGTTTGGGGTAGTGTCTTTGTTGGATTAATGGTATTTATTGCGATATTTTTAATTCGAAATACGATTAAAATGACAATTTTAGTTCGAAAAGATGAAATTGCCATCATGCGTACGGTAGGGGCCTACAACTGGTATATTTCCTTTCCGTTTGTTTTAGAAGGGATTTTTATCGGCTTTTGGGGGGCGTTAGGACCAGTTTTAATTTGTATATTTGGATATACAGGTTTATATCATGTGATGGATGGAATGTTTTTTAGCGATATGATGAGTATGCTAAAACCATATCCGTTTGTTTTATATACTTCACTAAGTATTCTTTTAATTGGAATGGTTGTTGGAATGTTAGGAAGTTATTTAGCAGTTAGAAAATATTTGAGGTGGACACGATGAAAAAATATAAAATTGGTGCAGGTTTTTTAAGTTTAACATTAGCTTGCTCTTTAGTTATGCCCGTTTCAGCTGAAGATTATTCAAATACAGAAGCTTGGTATGCCAAGTGTAGTCAAGCTCAAACTTCGGAATCAGGTATAAAAGCTTGCCAAGGATTTCAAGAATATCAAAAGAATCGAAGACAAGATCTTCAAAAGAATATTGAATCTTATAATTCAAGTATTGCTTCTTTGCAAAATGATACGTCAAAAATGGAGAAGCTTGCTAAGGAACAAAAGGATTTAGTTGCGAATTTACAAACGCAGATCAGTGAAAAAGAAAAATCGATTGAATTGATTGAAAAAAATATTGAAGAACTGGACGATAAAATTGAAGCTAAAGAATCCGAGATTGAAGCTTGGAATGACCAAATTGAAACGCGAATGAAAAATGAACAAACAACAATTGGTACAAATATGATTATTGATTTGATTATGGGATCAGATAGTTTGAGTGATATGCTTCGTCGTATTTCTGGTGTTGAAAGAATCACTGAAGATGATCAGTCGCAAATAAAAAAATTGAATAAATTGAAAAAAGAATTGGTTTTGCAGCAAGACGAACAAAAGCGTTTAGATAAAGATGCAAAAAATCAAAAAACAGAATTAGAATCGCAAAAACAACAGGCAACAGAATTAGAGGAATCTTATAATACTCTTGTAGAGCAATATCAAAAACAAATTGCACAGCTTGAAGCAGAGAAAAGATCAGCACAAGTTGATATGAATAGTATTCGTGATTTTGTGATTTCAACAAACTTTTCAGGTTCAATTGAATCTGTATCTGGTTTTGTGTTCCCTGTACAAGGTGGAAGTAAAAGTGCTGGTACTTGGGCATATCCAGGTGGAGGACTTCACTTAGGGTTAGACTGGGCTGCACCAATTGGGACTGTAGTTGTAGCTCCTGCTAGCGGAGTTATCTTATATGCTGCAGCTCCTGTGGGAAGTAACACAGGTTATTTAGGTAACTGGAGTGGATATCCTGCTGGTGGAGGAAATACCATTGAAATGTTATGTAATGTGAATGGAACATTATATGCCATAAGTTTTGCACACTTATCTCAAAATATTTATGTTAGTGCAGGTCAAAGTGTTTCACAGGGACAAACAATCGCTTTGTCTGGAAATTCAGGAAATTCAAGTGGAGCACATACACATGTTGAGGTTTATAATCTAGGGTCAATGTCCGTTAGTGATGCTGTTGCGCGTTTTAGTTCCGGAGCTGATTTTGCTTGGGGAACAGGATGGTCTGGCACAAGTACTTCTTGTGAAGCAGGTAAAGCTGCACCGTGTAGAGAAAGACCAGAAAAGTTCTTTTAGTTAATAGGAGGAACATTATGATTGATTTAAAAGATGTATCAAAAGCATATCCCAATGGGGTACATGCTTTAAATCATGTCAATTTGCATATCGATAAAGGTGAATTTGTATATGTGATTGGTGCTACAGGTTCTGGAAAGTCCACATTAATTAAAGTGTTAAATGGTGAAATAGTTCCAGATGAAGGAACTGTTATTGTTGGTGGAGTAAATGTAGGAGCTTTAAAACATAGAAAAGTTCCATACTATAGACGAAATATTGGGTGTGTTTTTCAAGATTATCGTTTGTTGCCAAAATTAACGGTTTATGAAAATATTGCATTTGCATTAGAAGTTGTGGGGATGCCTCGTAAACAGATCCGTAAACGTGTATTTGAAGTTTTGGATTTGGTTGATTTGAAAGAAAAGGCAAGAAGTTATCCTGATGAGTTATCTGGTGGACAACAACAGCGTGTAACGATTGGACGTGCCATTGCCAATACGCCTAAAGTATTGATTGCCGATGAACCAACAGGAAACTTAGATCCCGAAAAAAGTTTAGAAATAATTTCATTACTTGAGAAAATCAACAAAAAATTGAATACAACAATTATGATGGTTACGCATGATAAGGTTTTGGTAGATCGATTTAAAAAACGTACAATTATGTTAGATAAAGGATATGTGATCCACGATTCGAATGTAGGTGGGTACAAGAGTTTATGATGAAAGGGTTACGAACTTTTTTATACGAACTTAAATATGCCTTTTTAGGAATGAAAAGACATATAATGTTATGTTTTTCTGCCATTAGTGCGATAGGTATTACATTACTTTTGATTGGTGCACTTTTAATTATTGGATTTCATGTTGATTATTTTTCAAATGGTGTACAAAAAGATTTGAGTATTCATGTTATTTTAAATGAAGACATTACAGATGAAAGTTCTATTGATGATGTCAAAAATGAAATATCAAAATTAAAGAATGTTGAAAATGTTGATTTTTCCTCCAAAGATAATGAATTAGAATTGATGATTAAAGAAAAAGGATCTGCTTTCAAGGCTTATAGAGGAGATTCAAACCCATTATCGAATGCATTTTTTGTCTTTGTGAGAAATGCTTCTTCAATCAATGAGACTAGCAAACAAATCAAAAATATTGATGGAGTTGCAAGTGTTGCTTTTGGGGGTGACAGTGTGACTTCATTAGTTGAAATGTTAAATATGATTCAAAAAATAGGAATCGGTATTGTTGCATTGTTGATTGTTTTATCATTGTATTTGATATATAATACAATTCGTACAACGATTGATTCGAGAAGGGATGAAATCTTGATTATGCGAACTGTTGGAGCAACAAATGGCTTCATCAGTAATCCGTTTATTGTGGAAGGAATCATTATTGGTTTACTAGGATCTGTTATTCCATATTTAATTGTTCATTTTGGATATCAAAAGCTTTACACAAGTCTAAATGGACAATTATTTACACCGATGTTTGCGTTGTTTAAACCAGATGTAATTAATTTTCAAGTAGGATCATCTATTGTTTTAGCGGGTGTTTTGATTGGTGGTTTTGCCTCTTTGTTGGCAGCAAGAAAATATTTGAAAATGAAAAGATAAAAGGATAGCAGAATAATAGATTGTTTCGTATACTTTTGTATAGAATTATTGGGGCGTTGAATTCGCCCCATTTTGTTTTAGAATAGGATGAGTTTATGAGTAAAAAGAGTCAAAAAATATTAATAGTATTATTATGTATTGCATGTTTTGGTGCTGGAATCAGTGTACCTATGATTTTAGATCATACATCCTCTGTAGATAGTAAAGAACAAAAAAAGTTTGGTACGATTTATTCTATCTTGAATACAGATTGGTATTATTCTAACAAAATAAAAAATCTAGATTCAACATTAATAGAACAAGCAATTACGGGAATGACGACACTTGATAAAGATGCACATACGAATTATTTCAATTTAGAGCAAGCTAAAGCTTTTTCAACAAGTCTTGAAGGAAGTAATGTGGGTCTGGGTATATCATTTTATTTGAATGAAAATAAACATTTTGTTGTTTCAAATGTATATATTAATTCCACTGCTGATAAAAAAGGATTAAAGCCAAATGATGAGATTATTTCAATAGATGATTTAAACTGTAGTGAAAATGATTCGGATTCTATCATTAAATATATCAAATCTCATGAAGGAAAGAGTGTAAAAATAAAATATCTTCGAGACGGAAAAGAATACACGACAAATTTGATACCAGGCACTTTTGATTCGACGGTTGTTTGTAATATTTATGATGGCTATGGAGAAATCATATTATCTAGTTTCTCGGAGAATAGCGGAAAAGATTTCTCGAAGGCAATGTCACGTCTTCGAGAAGCAGGAATAAAAAAACTAGTGCTGGATTTACGTAATAATGGTGGCGGTTATTTAAATGCTGCATTAGAAATTTCAAGTTCTTTGATTCCATCTAAATCTGTTGTTTTTAAAGAAAAAGATAAGAATGGTAAAATTACTAAACAAAAGACAAAGAATGAATTTAACCAAGTTAAAATGGATAAAATTGTTGTTCTACAAAATGAAAATACGGCAAGTGCATCCGAAGTATTGATTGGTGCTTTAAAAGATAATTTAGGCGATATAGTCACTACTGTTGGCACAACATCTTATGGTAAAGGTACAGAACAGGTGACTGTACCATTCTCAGATGGCACAAGTTTTAAATATACTGTGGCAAAATGGTATACGCCAAATGGAACAAGTATTAATAAAAAAGGGTTTAAACCAGATATTGAAGTTGAGCTTGGTGAAGCTAAGACAACATCGTATTATAAATTCAAGAAAAAGGATGTTATTAAAAAAGATAGTGTGGATGATAATGCCAAAGCCCTTCAGGTATATCTACAATATTTAGGATATAGTGTAGATCGAACCGACACATATTTTTCAAATACAAGTTCTCAAGGCTTAGTCAATTTTCAACAGGATAATGACTTAGAAGCTACAGGAGATTGCGACAAGACGACTTGGGATTTATTGGTAGAAAAAGTATTGCTGAAGATGAATGAAACACCTAGCGATGATGTACAAAGACAAAAAGCGATCGAAGAGGCTCAAAAGTAGGTATAAGCCTACTTTTTGTATATAATGGAGAAGAAGGATGTGAAGCTATGAAAGATCAGTTTGAATTAGTGTCTGAATATAAACCGAGTGGAGATCAGCCAGAAGCGATTAAAGAATTAATTTCTGGTTTAAAAGAAGATAAAAAGTTTCAAGTATTGTTAGGAGCTACAGGAACTGGAAAAACATTTACCATCTCAAATGTGATTGCTCAAGTCAATCGACCAACCTTAGTCTTTGCACACAATAAAACGTTGGCAGGCCAATTATATTCGGAATTTAAAGAATTCTTTCCACACAATCGCGTGGAATATTTTGTATCTTATTTTGATTATTATCAGCCAGAAGCTTATTTGCCAAAAACGGATACGTATATTGATAAAAATACAAAGACAAATGAAGAATTGGACATGCTTAGAATGGCAGCTGTCAACAGTGTTTTGGAACGAAGAGATACAATTATTGTAGCTAGTGTTGCCTCAATTTATGGAGCTAGTAATCCAGAACAATATCGTCACATGATTTTTACTTTAAGAAGCGGTCAAATCATTGAAAGAAATGAATTGATGCTAGCGTTAGTACATCAACAATATAAGCGTAATGATACGGATCCATTACGTGGAACATTTAGAGTTCGTGGAGATGTGATTGAAATTACACCTGGTCATACGGATCGTTATTTGATTCGTATTGAAATGTTTGATGATGAGGTTGAAAGAATTTGTGAAGTAGATCCGGTAACGGGACATGTGAATCAGTCATACCAATTGTATATTATTTATCCAGCTAATGGTTATGCGACAAGTATGGATATTATTAATCATGCTGCAGATACAATTGAAGAAGAACTTGAGGAAAGATTAGCGTATTTTGATGAACAAGGGAAGCCATTAGAAAAAGAGCGCTTAGAACAACGCTGTCGCTATGATATAGAGGCCTTAAGGGAGTTTGGTGTATGTCCAGGTATTGAAAACTATTCAAGACATATTGATGGCAGAAAACCTGGAGAACGTCCTTATACATTATTTGATTATTTTCCAGATGATTATTTATTAGTAGTTGATGAAAGTCATGTTTCTTTACCACAAATTCGCGGTATGTATAATGGAGATCGTGCAAGAAAACAAGTGTTAGTTGATTATGGCTTTAGACTTCCAAGTGCTTTGGATAATCGACCACTACGTTTCAATGAATTTGAAGGATTGGTTAAAAATGCGATTTTTGTATCTGCAACACCGGGTGATTATGAATTGGACCAAACACATGGAGAAATTGTTGAACAAATCATTCGTCCAACAGGATTATTAGATCCTGAAGTTGAAGTGCGTCCTATTGAAGGACAAATTGATGATTTGGTAGATGAAATCAAGGAGCGTATTGAAAGACATGAAAGAACATTGATTACGACATTAACGGTTCGAATGGCGGAAGATTTAACCTCTTATTTAAAAAATTTGGATCTAAAGGTAGCTTGGCTACACCATGAAGTTACAACGATTGAACGTACTGAAATCATTCATGATTTACGCCAAGGTAAATATGATGTACTTGTAGGTATCAACTTATTAAGAGAAGGTTTGGATATTCCGGAAGTCAGTTTGATTGCGATACTAGATGCGGATAAAGAAGGCTTTTTAAGATCACGAAGGTCCTTAATTCAGATCATTGGTCGTGCAGCACGTAATGCCAAAGGTAAAGTTATTATGTATGCAGATAAGATAACAGAAAGTATGCAGGAAGCCATGGATGAAACTGCAAGACGTAGATCGATTCAAATGGAATATAATGAAAAACATGGAATTGTTCCAAAGACAATTATCAAACCAATCCATGATGTCGTTCGTTCTAAAGAAACAAAGGAAATGGCAGCTAAGTATTTGAAGAAGAAAAAATTGCCGGTAAAACAAAAGGAAAAGATGATCAAAGAATTGGAGCAGGAAATGAAAGAGGCAGCTCGTACTTTAGATTTCGAAAGAGCAGCACAATTAAGAGATATCTTATTTGAGATGAAAGGTGAAAAATAACGTGGTTCAAAAAAAGAATGGAATTGTCGTAGTAGGTGCGATTTTTGTGGATATTAAAGGCTTTCCACAAGATATATATGTTCCTGATGGGAGAAATGCAGGATATATTGAGTATATTCATGGTGGTGTAGCACGAAATGTTGTAGAAGATATTGCAAATTTAGGTTTAAACTCAACATTTGTTAGTATTGTTGATAATACGGCATTAGGAGAAGATGTTAAACAGAGATTGCAAAATCGAAATGTGAATACAGATTATATGAAATCTATCGAAAACGGTATGGGTACATGGCTAGCTGTTTTTGATCATAATGGAGAATTAGCGGGTTCAATATCTCATCGTCCGAATTTAATGCCGATCTATTCAATTTTAGAAGAAAATGGAGACGCAATTATTGAAAATAGCGATTCTGTGGTGGCTGAAATAGATATGGACGAGGAAATTGTTGAAAAAGTTGTTTATTTATGTCAAAAACATAATAAAAAATTATTTGGTGTTGTCAGCAATATGAATATTGCGATTGAAAGAAAAGATCTTTTGAAGCAATTTGATTGTTTGATCTGTAATCAATTAGAATCGAGTATTCTTTTTTCAAGAGATTTTAAAGAGATATCAGCAGAAGAATTAAGTCATACATTGATTGATGAACTGCAGCAATCCGGATTTAACTCTTTGATTGTAACACTTGGTGAAGCGGGATCTTTATATGTGAAAAACAATGGTGAAAGCGGCTTTTGTCAGGCTCGTCAAATCGAGGTAAAGGATACAGCAGGAGCAGGAGATGCATTTTGTGCTGGGACAAGTGCTGGACTAACTTATGGTAAGAGTATGCTTGAGGCTATGAAGATAGGTAGTCATTTAGCTAGTTCTGTCATAGCTTCGTGTGAAAATGTATGTCCTTGTTTTTCGCAAGATAAATTTGATATTGTGAAAAAATGAACAAATGTATTGCACTCAATATATTGATGTGCTATATTATTCACGAACATAGATTCAATGAGTTCTTCGGGGCAGGGTGTAATTCCCTACCGGCGGTAAAAGTCCGCGACCCACGCAAGTGGCTGACTTGGTGTAATTCCAAGACCGACAGTATAGTCTGGATGGTAGAAGACGCAAAAGTATTTTTTGTATTTTTTGAAACCCCGAGAAGATTTTTTCTTGGGGTTTTCCTTTTTGAAGAGCTTATCAGAATCAAAAGGAGGAAGAATATGAAAAAATGGAATGTTCAAACACTTGTATTAACTGCAATGCTTGCAGGACTTGCCGGAGCGTTGATGTCACTGGAATTTTCGTTGCCGATGATGCCACCATTCTATAAGATTGATTTTAGTGATGTGCCAAGTATTATTGCCCTATTTAGTTTAGGACCTGTATCTGCAACTTTAGTTGAAGTGATTAAGTTAGTTGTAAAGGTTGTGACTGTAGGAACAAATACGGCTTATGTTGGTGAATTGGCAAATCTTTTAGGTATTGTACTATTTGTACTTCCAACTTGGTTTGTATATAAGAAAATGAATAAAACAAGGAAGGCTGTCGTTGTTTCATTGCTTGTAGGGATTCTAGTGCGTACGATATTTGCATGTTTCTGCAATGCATGTATTACTTTACCTTTGTATGCCAAAGCTATGGGTATGCCATTAGATTCGGTTGTACAAATGGTTGGTTCTGTAAATCCAAGTATTAAAGATTTAACTTCATTTATTGCACTTGCAACAATTCCATTTAACTTGATCAAAATATCAGCTAACTACATCGTTGGATATTTCTTAATGGAAAGACTTGCTGCGATTCGTCCAAACTTTAAATTTATCTATGAGGCAAAATAAGTATGATTTGTAAATATCAAGAATTAACACGCTTAGAAATGGAACAAATCGATCGGGAAAATGCAATTGTTTTAATTCCGTTAGGAGCTTTAGAACAACATGGAAATCAAGCACCTCTTGGTACGGATACACTGATTGCTGGGGCAATGTGTGATTATATTGAAAAAGAGTTAAGAGATGAAGACATAAATCTATTAATTTTTCCTGTAATTCCGATTGGATTGAGTACAGAACATAAAAATTTTTGTGGATCAATTACATTTAAACCAATGACGTATTATCATATGTTGTATGATATTTGCGAAAGCTTAGCGCATCATGGCTTTCAAAAATTAGTATTACTTGTATGTCATGGTGGAAATGCACCGGTTGCGAATCTTATTTCTAGAGAAGTTCGAAGTGATTTTGGTATATATCCATTTGTGTTAAATTCAGGAGCATTTGACAATCCAGAAGTGCAAGCAACAATTTCAAAAGGTAATACATTTGATTTTCATGGTGGAGAGATGGAAACTTCCATGGTTATGGCGATTGATGAAAGTTTGGTTAAATTAGAGACTAGTGAAAAGGGTATCCCTAAAAATAAGGCGATGCAGACGCATTTGTCTTGGTTAGGTACAGATTGGGTAACAGAACAAGGAAAACCTATTGGAATTGGTGGTGATCCTAAGGGGGCCACTAAAGAAAAGGGAGAAGTTATTTTAACGATTAGTGCAAAAGCAATTGTTAAAGATCTTATTTTAATTCGTGACTTTAAAGAATAGTTTTTTGAAACAGTTTACATTTGCGTAAAATGATTTCAATCCTTATAATTATGAGTATGATAAAAGTAGCCATCTTAGAATATGAAAAAGAAACAAAGGACATCGTTTTTCAATTATCTAAATTGTTTATGCATGAGGATTGGTGTTTTCGTCATTACTTAAAGGCGAGTGATCTCGCAAAACGGATGAAGGAAGAAGACTATCAATTATTTGTGTTTGATGAAATGTTTAAGACAAGTCGTATTGAAAGTGTATTTGTACATGATAATCCAAATGCAATTGTTATTTATGTTTGTGAAAATCCAATAAAAATACGGGCAAATGACGAGAGAAGTCGTGTATTCTATATTTCAAAGGAAAATATTGCAGAAGACATTTCAGCTTATGATCAAATGATTCGTTCGCAATGTATTCAAAGTCATGTATATGAATTTAATTATGATGGAGTTCGTATGAATCTTTCGTATGAAGATATTTATTATTTGGAAAAGAATGAAAAGATGGTGTATTTCTATACAAAAAAAGGCGTTTTTCATAAGCGTGACAGTATGAATGCACTTGAAGAAGTTTTTAAAGAGTTTGGCTTTTTACGAGTACATGTATCATATATAGTAAATTCAAAATATATTGTAGCTTGGTATAAAGATGAAGTTGAGCTTATAAATAAAGTTTTGATTCCTGTTTCAAGAGGGAAAAAGCGAAAGATATCGATGAAATAACCAATTTTTCCAGTAAAAAGGCGAGTTTTACCACTTGCCTTTTCTTTTGATTTTTGTTGTATATAATGAAAGTGTAAAGAGAAGTAAGAGCAGAGAAAACTTCTCTTGAGACAAAAAGAGAGCGGTGAGAAGATGACAATAACATAGAGTTGAAACGGAAAGTTTTAACTATAAAAAGTTGAAGCTATGGAGAGAAGGCTCCAAAGGTTAAGCTAGAGGAAATCTAGAAAAAACATTCAATGGAACTTAACAAGAAAAGGAAATAGGATTTTGATAAAGGGGTTTTATCAGGTGAATAATCACAGAAAGGATAGAGTACTTCGAATGTTAAGAATACCATCCAGTCTAGGTTATGGAACTTAAGATACTCATATATGGTCATACTTGAGAAAATGCTTAAGGAAAATGAATAGATAATTATAATAGGGATGGTAAAAAAAATTGGATAAGGTAGAAAAGTTATCTGATTTAAAAAGTGAATAAATAAATGAGAGCAGATGGAATGTCTGCTCTATTTCTTGTATAATGGTGGAGGTGATAAAAATATGAATATTAATTATTATGATAACCCATTTTCATCTAAAAGAATGAATATAATTGCGCGTAATGGAGTAGTTTGTACAGGGAATAATTTAGCTACACAAGCCGGTTTAAGGATGCTTCAAGCTGGTGGAAATGCTGTAGATGCGGCAATTGCAACAGCAGCTTGTTTAACTGTTGTAGAACCTTGTTCAAATGGATTAGGATCCGATGGATTTGCAATTGTATGGATGAAAGATAAAATGTATGGAATGAATAGTTCAGGACATTCTCCTTATTTGATTTCTGCTGATAAAATCAATGAAATTCCTAAACGCGGTTGGATTCCTGTTACAGTACCTGGTGCTGTAAAGGGGTGGAAAGCGTTGAGCGATAGATTTGGTTCTTTGCCATTTAAACAATTATTAGAACCAGCTATTGATTATGCAAAAAATGGATATCCAGTAAGTCCTGAAATTGCTCGTATGTGGAAAAAGGCGATTAGTGCAATCCCTAACAGTGATGAATTTAAAGGTTGGTATGATACTTTCACGTTTGAGGGAAAAACTCCGGAGCCTGGACAATTCATTCGTATGCCAAAACTTGCGGATGCGCTTGAAAAGATTGCCAATACAAATACAGATGCGTTATATTATGGAGAATTAGCAGATCGTATTGATGAAGAGTCAAGAAAATTTGGGGGCTTTTTACGAAAGAAAGATTTGATGGATCATGTTGCTGAATGGGTAGAACCAATTCATGTGGATTATCATGGCTATCAAGTTTGGGAATTACCACCTAATGGACAAGGAATCGTTGCTTTAATGGCTTTGAACATTTTAAATAATTTTAATTTCGAAAGTCGTAATGCAGAGTGTGTACATACGCAAATGGAAGCCTTAAAGATGGCATTTGCGGATGCAAAGGAATATGTGACAGATCCACAATGTATGAATGTGTCAGTTGATGATTTAATAAGTGTTGAATATGGTAAACAAAGAGCTAAACAAATCACAAGTTGTGCTTTGCCACCTTGTGTAGATAAGCCACATGGTTCTGGTACCGTGTATTTATGTACGGCAGATAAAGATGGCAACATGGTTTCATATATTCAATCAAATTATATGGGTTTTGGTAGTGGGATAGTCGTAGATGGTATATCTTTACAAAATCGTGGATATGATTTTAGTTTGAATCCTAATCATGTGAATTATTTAATGCCACATAAAAAGACATATCACACAATTATTCCTGGTTTTTTAACAAAGGATAATAAACCAGTTGGTCCATTTGGTGTAATGGGAGGTTATATGCAGCCTCAAGGTCATATGCAGGTTGTTACAAATATGATTGATTTTCATTTGAATCCACAAATGGCTTTGGATGCCAAGCGATTTCAGTGGGTGGAAAACATGAAATTTATTGTTGAACCTGGATTTGATGAAAATATCATTTCAGAATTAAAAAAACGAGGCCATGAAATTGAAATTGAGCCAGAATTGGCTATGTTTGGGCGTGGACAAATCGTTGTTCGGTTAGAAAATGGTGTTTATGTTGCAGGTTGTGAGTCAAGGACAGATAGTAATATTGCTTGTTATTAAAAATATGTGATAAAATTATATTAAATAGAAAAGTTGAGGAAATACACATGAAGCTTTTAGCTACAGATTATGATGGTACATTGCGTTATGCACAGGATGTAATGCCAGAAGATTTAAAATCGATTGAAGAATGGAAAAATAAAGGAAATAAATTTGTGATTGTCACAGGTCGTTCAAAAGAATCCATTGATGCACAAGTAAAATTGTTTAATCTACCATGCGATTATTTAATAACAAACAATGGTGGTATGGTTTTTGATGAAAAAGGAGAAGTATTATTATCAAACTATTTGAATTTTGATGTTTGTGTAGATATTTTACACAATATTAAAAAATTAGAGAGTGTTATTAGTTATGTTGTAAATGATGGCGTTCATCGTCATCGTATTGTACTTCAGGCCGATGCAGTGGATCACCGCTATCCAAACTTGAAACCAGATATTACTGAGGCTGAATTGTTAGATATGTCACACTTTGCACAAATTGTTTTATCTATGGAAGATACAGATTCGGCTTTAGAAGTAGCCAGCAAGATCAATGATTTGTATTATGAACAAGTTGTTGCTTATCCAAATAATTTTGTCGTTGATATTGTGCCAAAAGGTATTTCAAAGGCAACAGGTTTAGATTTCTTGATTGCGTATGCCAACATTAATGAAGAAGATGTATATACAATTGGGGATGGACATAATGATATTCCATTAATTGAATTTGGTGTACATGGGTCTGTAATGTCTTGTGCAGATGAAGATGTAAAAGCACATGCTCAAGTAGTATATGATTCTGTAAGTGATTTGATTTCAAAAAATATGTAAAAAAATAAGGGGGGTATTTTAGATGAGTTTATCCTTATCTGATATTACATTCCTAATTCGATTATTATTGGATATTTTAGTAGTATGGGGATTGATATATTCTGGTCTTAGAATTGTTCGTAATAATTCACGTACAATTCAACTTGTGAAGGGTGTATTGATTATAGTTTTAGTCAAGGCTTTAGCTGTATGGTTAGGTTTAAATGCATTGAATTATTTGATTGAAATGTTCTTAAACTGGGGTGTTGTTGTAATTTTAGTTGTTTTTCAGCCAGAAATTCGTGGTATGTTAGAAAAGGTAGGTAAAACAACTGCAATTTTGACAACGGATGTTTCAGTTTCACAGATTCAACAAATGATCAATGAATTGGTAGAGGCATGTTCACAAATGTCAAAATCAAAAACAGGAGCTTTGATCTCTATTGAAAGAACACAGAGCTTGTCTGATTTTATTCGTACAGGGATTGTGATGGATTCTGAAGTTTCGACTGAATTATTAGGGACTATATTTCAGTATGGAACACCAATGCATGATGGTGCTGTAATTATTCAGGGAAATAAAATAGCTTGTGCAGCAGCTTATTTTCCTCCAACCACTAAAGATTTGCCTAGTAAATATGGGGCTAGGCATAGAGCCGCTGTAGGAATTAGTGAAATAACAGATTCAATAACTATTATTGTTAGTGAAGAAACAGGAAATATTTCCGTAGCAGTAAATGGACAATTAACCCAATATCCACTAGAAGGATTGCAGCGTTATTTAACGAATATGTTAGTTCAAAATTCAACTCAAAACACATCTTCGATTCTTGTTCCTATGTTGAATCAAGCAAAATCTATGAGCAAACGTGCGAAAAAAATAGAAGATGATACAAATAAAGATGAGCGTGTAAAGGCAAT
Organism: uncultured Solobacterium sp.; assembly: GCA_900547815.1. Classification (GTDB taxonomy): domain Bacteria; phylum Bacillota_I; class Bacilli_A; order Erysipelotrichales; family Erysipelotrichaceae; genus Holdemanella. The sequence continues at coordinate 9,961 of URHY01000023.1, read as the reverse complement.
TGAAATTGTAAATTTAATTGAACAAAAGAAGGAGGGCGATCAACATGGAATCTCCAAATAAAAGAGGCCCTTCTGTATGGCTTAATGAGTTACGTGGTTTATTGACTTTAGTTTTTCAAAAAGTCAGTAAACTCGTTGACCGTGTGCTTTTTGATAAAAAAGGATCAGTAATTATTTCTTTAGTTTTATCCATTATGATTTGTGTTGTAATCAATTATGAAGATATTAGTTTAAAATTGTTTAATGATACAAGAACAACTGTGGATCTAAGAAATGTAGTTGTTGAAGTATTGGCAGATACAGAAAAATATGATATAGCTGGTGTGCCTAGTACAGTGGATGTTTCACTAACTGGCGATTCTACTAGCATACAGGTATTTCGTTCGAAAGGTAGTGTACAAGTTGTAGCGGATTTAAAGAAGTATTCTGAAGGTGAAAACATCATTAATTTAAAGGTTAAAAACTTGCCAGAGAAAATCGAAGCGGTGATTGATCCGGCAACGATAGATGTTACGCTTTCTAAAAAGGTTACAAAAACATTTACAATTCAACCAGAATTGTTAGTAGGAACAAATCAAAAGGTAAGTGATTTTGATACGCCTACATTGGATACAATGACTGTTAAAATTACAGCGAGTCAGAATCAATTGAATTCAATTCGCATTGTAAAGGCATTGATTGATTGTACTGGACAACTTCAAGATTTCGAGGCCAATGCAACTTTGGCAGCATATGATGCCAAGGGCAATCGTGTAAATGTTATATTATCGCCAGAGACGGTACATGCAAATGTGAAATTAGCTAAAAATACATCAGACAAGGAGGATTCAGAGTAATGGGTAAGTATTTTGGAACAGATGGAGTTCGAGGAAGAGCAAATGAAGGTTTAACTTTAGATATGTCTATTAAAATTGGACAATATTTAGGGTGGTATTACGGAAAAGAAAAACATGCAAAAATTTTAATTGGAAAAGACACTCGATTGAGTGGAGATATGTTTGAGTTAGGTCTTGCAGCAGGTGCTACAAGTATGGGAGCACAAGTATATTTACTTGGTGTTTGTCCAACTCCAGCAATTTCTTATTTGGTTCGTAAAGAACGCTTTGATTGTGGAATCATGGTTAGTGCTAGTCATAATCCATACTATGATAATGGAATCAAATGTTTTAACCACAATGGGGAAAAAATGGAAGAAGAATTACTTCTTGAAGTTGAAAAATATATGGATGGTTTAACAGATTTAATTCTTGTTACCGGAGATCACATTGGTGAATATTTTGAATGGGAAGATGGACTAGAAATCTATATGAGCTGGTTAAAGGAATGTGTTCCTGTAGATTTATCAGGTATGAAAATTCTTTGCGATTTGGCAAATGGTTCTGCTACAAGTACAGCTGTTGAAACATTAGATTCATTAGGAGCTACTGTAGATGCTATCAGTAATTCTCCAAACGGTATTAATATCAACAATAAGTGTGGTTCAACACATCCTGAAGCTTTACAAAGAATGATGCGCGAAGGCGACTATGATATTGGTTTAGCTTTTGATGGAGATGCGGACCGATTAATTATGGTTAACTCAGATGGAGAATTGTGTGATGGAGATTACATCCTATACATTTGTTCTCGTTACATGAAATCTGTTAATCGTTTAAATAAGAATATGGTTGTTACTACAGTTATGGCTAACCTAGGTTTATACAAGGCTTTAGATGCGAATAAGATTGACTATATTCAAACAGCAGTTGGTGATAAGTATGTGTTTGAAGAAATGCAGAAAAATGATTACTATATTGGTGGAGAACAAAGTGGACATATTATTTTCTTAGAACATGAAGTAACTGGGGATGGTTTAATGACGGCTTTAAAGATTTTAGAAATCATGAAGGCTACTGGTAAATCATTACAAGAATTGAGTGAAGGATTATTTATTTATCCTCAATTGTTGAAAAATGTAACAGTTAAAGATAAAAATGCATGTTTAGAAAGTAAAGAGTTACAAGAAGTAGTGGATTCAGTAGCACAAGATTTAGGTGATGAAGGACGTATCTTAGTTCGTCCAAGTGGTACCGAACCATTGATTCGTGTCATGGTAGAAGCTAAAACAGATGAATTGTGTGCTGAATATGTAAAGCGTGTTACAGATTTTTTAGAAGCAAATAATTTTTAGAAAGAGGGTGACCCTATGAAAAGAGTCATAAACATTGTTGAAGATGAAAAAGACATCAATAATTTAGTTGCCCAATATTTACGTAAAGAAGGATATGAAGTTCATTCATATTATACATATGAAGAAGCGAGTGCTCATGTCGTAGATGATGATGTGCATTTGTGGATCTTGGATATTATGTTGGATGATAAATCTGGATTTGATTTGATTGAAGAAATTCGTCTACAAGGACCAGAAACGCCTGTTATCTTTATGTCTGCGCGTGATAAAGAATTTGATCGTATTATTGGTTTAGAAAAAGGTTGTGATGACTATATCACAAAACCATTTTCACCCAAAGAACTTGTATTAAGAGTTAACAATATTATCAAGCGTGCATATCGTGATGACAATAATCGTATTAGTATTGATGGTTATGAATTGGATGAAGAACAAAGAAAGATCTATGCGGATAATGTGGAAATTGAATTAACGACAAAAGAATTTGATTTGTTGATGATGTTTATTAAAAATAAAGGAATCGCATTCTCTCGTGATAAGATTTTAGAAAATGTTTGGGATGAAAATTATTTTGGAAGTGATCGAGTTGTAGATGATACTTTGCGTCGTTTACGTAAAAAACTTCCAAATCTAAATATTCATACAATCTATGGATATGGATATCGTTTAGGGTGATACAAATGTATCCCCTTTTCTTTTTCTTATGGTAAAATGATAGTGATGAGGTGATATTTTTATGAAGGGACCTTCTTTTTATTTTCAAAAAATGTCATTAACACGACAAATTCTTTCGATTATTTTGACGGTTTTGATGTTTTTTATCATGTTTTTCTTTGTGTTTGTCAGCGATAATATTGATCGAACCATTACGAAACAAATGTATGAGTTGATTCTAAATCGACAAACCCCGATTGTTGGTTTAGTGGATTCAAAACAAAACAATAGTTTAGATGACATTTATGCTTTTTTAGCAAGTGATAGTGTACAGACAAATTGTATAATTCAAAATGATGAAATGAATGTTATATCAAATCAGAATTCTAATAAAAAGCCAGTTAATCGCAAGGTTTATGAGTATTTGTTAAAACAATCTAAAGAGATGGATTCACAGACGAATAATGTTTCACAAGGAACGATTACTGTCGCAAATTCGAAGTATTACTATCGCTTGATATATTGTCATGACGATATTATTTTGGCAAGCTTTATGGATGATACGTATGCAACACAGTTTAGAGATTCTTTAATTGATTCAACTGTTTATGTTATTGTGATTGCGTTTATGATCGTTTTCTTGATTATTTTAATGTGGGTATTCTCTATAATCCATCCTTTAAATTTGATTCGAAATTATATTGAACAAATTAAAGATGGTAAAGAAGTTGAGCTTCATTTAAATCGAAATGATGAAATTGGTGAAATGGCAACTGCGATTGTGAAGATGAATGATGAATTAAAAAAGCAAGATAAGGCAAAAGAAGACATGATACATAATATTTCACATGATTTAAAGACACCGATTGCGACTATTAAATCGTATGCAGAATCAATAAAAGACGGAATTTATCCATATGGCACACTTGAAAGTAGTGTAGATGTTATTTTAGATAATGCGCAACGACTAGAAAATAAAGTTCACTCTTTATTATATATGAATCGTGTTGAATATTTAGTAGCTAGTGATGCCGAAGGTGTTGTCACAAATATGAAGGACGTTGTTGAGCAGGTTGTATTAAATTCGGCTGTACTACGTCCCGAAATTCAAGTTATTACGGATGTAGAAGAAGTTTTCTTTGACGGCTTGATAGAAGCATGGCGTGTAGCCATTGAGAATATCATGGAAAATGCATTTAGATATGCAAAATCTTACATCAAAATTGAGGTTCGTGAAGATTGGTTATGTATCAGTAATGATGGGCCCAAAATGCCTGAAGATCGTATAGAATCCTTGTTTAGGCCTTATGAAAAAGGCGAAGGTGGTCGTTTTGGATTGGGTCTTTCAATTGTTTCAAAAGTTTGTAAGGCCAATCACTATATCGTAAAAGGTGAGAATAGTGAAGATGGAGTTCGTTTTATTATTTATCGAAAAGTAAAAAAACAAAGAAAGAAAAAAGAAAATAACTGGGTAAAAACCAAAGGAGAAAAAGTATAATGAATGTTGCGACAATAGGTTCAGGTGTTATTGTGGATCGTATGATTGAAGCAATGCGTTTAGATGGACGATATAATTTATATTGTGTTTATTCTAGAACGCAAGAAAGAGCTAAAGAATTTGCTGATAAACATGGTATTCAAAAGTATTATACGGATTTAGAAGAAATGTTGAATGATGAAAACGTAGACATTGTGTATGTAGCAAGTCCAAACTCATTGCATTATAAACAATCAAAAATGGCTTTGGAACACAAGAAGTATGTTATTAATGAGAAGCCTTTTACACCGACTTTAAAGGAGTGTAATGAACTATTCGAAATTGCTAAAAAGAATGGTGTTTATATTTTTGAAGCCATCACAAATGTACATCTTCCAAATTATCAAATTATTAAGGAAAATCTATCAAATTGTGGAAATATTAAGATGGTACAATGCAACTTTTCGCAATATTCATCAAAATATCAAAGATATAAAGATCATAATCAAACGAATGCCTTTGATCCGAAATTTAATGGTGGTGCACTAATGGATATCAATGTATATAATCTTCATTTTGTGACGGGATTATTTGGTAAACCGAAAGATGTTCATTATTTTAAGAATGTTGGATATAATGGCATTGATACAAGCGGAATTATAATTATGGAGTATCCAGATTTTATCGCAACTTGCACAGGAGCTAAAGATTGTTCAAGCCCCAATGCGGTATATCTTCAAGGGGATAAGGGAACATTGATTGTTTCTGGTGCAAGTAGTGGCGTATGTAAAGATGTTTTCTTTGATGCTCCAAAGAAGGATCAGATTGGTAAAAAAGCTACAGATACAAAAGAAAAAATTAGTGTTGAACAGCCAAATCATATGTTGTATGAATGCAAAGATTTTATGGACATTATCTTAAATAAGGATGATAAATCTTATATAACATATAAGGAACAAACGCAAATGGTTGTCGAATTATTAGAAAAGCTATCATGAAGATAGCTTTTTTTGAAATATGTACAATTTTTCTGTACTTTGACTTGCATCAAAAACATAATCAAGTTCATTAAAGCTAGTAATATCTTTAATGTCTTCAATCTCATTTTCAGCGAGATAGCGAATCATGGCCCCTCTAGCCATCTTGGCATACACTCCTTTTTCTTTACCATTTTCTTCAATAAAACGAACATCCACTAATGGTTTATATTTTCGAATGATTTTGGCATATTCTTCACTCGCAAGATTTAAAATTGGTTCATCGATTTGTTTGGCAAGATCCTCTTTCCAATAGTCATACAATGAGAATGGACATTTTGTCTGCATCTCTAAACGATATGGTGTAATTGCATCTAACGGTTTTAATAATCCATAGAAACCGGAAAGAATATAAAGATGTTCTTGAATATATTTCATTTGATCATCTGTAAATACATGAGGAGCCATATATTGATATTGAATGCCGGAATAAGAAAGTATGGCAGGTGTACAATTTTTGTCTAGACTCATATTTTGAAATTGTTCATATGTAGTTTTGGCAATTGTATCGGAACATTTCAAATATGATTTTAATTCTTCATAATCTAAACTTTGAAGGTGATGTAAAAGTTTAGTTGTTTTTAATAGAAATAAAGGGGTTGTACATTGAATAACAACATCATCAATTATTTTCATCTTTTTGGCGGGAGATATAATTATTTTCATACAACTATTGTATAATAACTTTTAAGAAAAGGAAGTGAAGATTATGGTAAAAACAGAAGAAATGTTAAAAAATCTAGAGGATTTGATCAATACGCCAAGTGTCGTCGGTTTCTATCCTGAAATTCATAAAAAATTAAGTGAAATGGTTGGAAATCTAGGATATGAGCTTGAATTTGATAATAAGCGAACTGCTTATGTTCGCATACCAGGTAAAGATTCAAGTAAGACAGTATGTGTAGGTGCACATTTGGATACGATTGGTTTGCAAGTTCGGCATGTGATGGAAAATGGATGGATCGAAGTGAAAAACTTGGGTGGAGTCAATTTTCATAATATTGAAGGTGAAAATGTATATATTCATACACGTAGTGGTAAAACATATGAGGGTATGGTGATTTGTAAGTCACATTCTACTCATGTGTTTGATGATGCGAGAAGTCGTGAGCGTGATATGTTTAATGAAGCCATCTTGTTAGATGAAGACGTAAGTTGTGCTAAGGATGTGTATGATTTAGGTATCGAGCATGGGGATTTGATTAGTGTCGAACCACGTTTTAAACGTACTGAATCTGGTTTTGTTAAATCACGTCATATTGATGATAAAGCTATGGTTGCAGCTGTGATTGAAGTATTGCGTCAATTAAAAGAAGAAAATTTGACGCCTGCTTATAATACATTATTTGCGTTTCCTATCTTTGAGGAGATTGGGCATGGTGGTGCATATGTTCCTAGTGAAGTAAGTGAATATGTTGCGTTGGATATTGGCTTGATTGGTCCGGATAATCATGGTTCGGAAAAGAAAGTATCGATTGGAGCGAGTGATAATTATTCTCCTTATGATTGGGAATTAACGACAAAATTAATCAATTTGGCTAAAGCTAATGATATTCATTATTGCGTAGATACATATTATCGCTTTGGTTCGGATGCCACGGCAGCCATTCGTGCTGGAAATAATATTACCCCTGCGGTATTTGGTGTTGGTTGTATGAATTCTCATGGCTATGAAAGAACGAGTGTTCAAGCTATTGAGGATTGTGTAAAACTAACCAAGGCTTATGTTTTAAGTGAATAATAAAAGAAGGATATCGATTTTTTTCGATATCCTTTCTTTTGGTTATTATTTAATGTGAAATGATATTTATAACCATACATATAATATACCATCTATAATTAAATTATTAGACCAATATCACGAAATTGGTCGATAGAAACAAAATATTAAATAATTTGAGATAATTCATATCCATTATGAATTTCATTTAACATTTGTTCTTTCGCTTGTTTGAATACATCAAATTGTTTCTTTGCTTCATTTACGTTTTGATACACCTTCCAATCGCCAACTAAGTAGTATGGTTTATGTTCAATAAATCCAATTACGTCATCTAATGGATATCCTAGAAATACACCTATTTCATGAGGAAAGTTTTTTGTGTTAAGTCTTTTTTTGAGTTCTTGTATACACAGTTCAAAAGTATTTGGATATTGATAGGATTTTAAAAAGTTTTGAACTGCATTTGAGGAAATATAGTCTTTAAGTTTGGAATTGTATACATAAATGGTGTATTGAGATTCTTGTTCTATAAGAATAAAATAGATTCCTTTAGAATTGAATTGTTGATTATAGTGTTTGATCAATAATCGAATACTATCATCGTCTTTTGGAAGGTGAAACATATTGGCATATTTATATTGCTTCAAGGTTGGAGCACAATAATTGGCCAATAAAGATTCAAAACGTTGCTTAGGCATAATTAAGCTCCAATCACTTTTTTGATGTTTTCAATATCTTCTGGTGTACCCGAATTTTCTACTTTATATAGAATTTCACAACCATAGTCATCACTGATTTTATCTGCGGCTTGACAATAAGCATCACCATAACCTGTATCACCGGAACAAACTACGCCTTGAATCAAGGTACCATTGGCCATTAAGAAGCTTTCTACTTCTGCAGGAACATCGCCATATCCATCTGTATATGTAAATAAGATGTATGGTTCATCCATGTTTTCAGATCCATCATCAATGCGAAGAGCATCGATACCTAACGAATTCACAATTTCTTCGACATTGCCAGTACGGCTTGCGTATGCATATTTCATATGGGTTACCTCCTTAATAGTTAGTCGCTTCTAACTACCTATAGTATATACCATGATGAGTTAGTTGTAAATAACTTTGTTGGAAAAAATTTATCTTATGATATACTGTTTCTGTTTGACAGGAGAGTGTTTTATGAAAGTAAAAGATATGACGAAGGGAAATGAATTAAAACTAATTATTTTGTTTTCTCTACCTTTAATGTTAGGAAATATATTTCAACAACTCTATACAGTGTGTGATACAATCATCGTTTCAAGACATTTAGGCGTTAAGGCGTTAGCGGCTATTGGATGTTGTGATTGGCTTACTTGGATGGGAATAGCTGTAGTAACTGGGCTTGCCCAAGGTTTTTCAATTACTGTATCTCATGCATTTGGTACACATGATAAGAGTAATGTTCAAAAGTGTATTTCTGCTTTAGTTGTCAATGCGATCATATCGACTGTAGTTTTATTAGCTATTATTTATCCATTATTACCAAGAATTCTTGTGCTATTAAAGACGCCGGTTGACATTATGGATCGTGCATTGGCTTATACACACGTAATTTATATTGGTTTATTTGCGACTATGTTCTACAATGCGTTGGCAAGTATTTTACGTGCTTTTGGAAATTCAAAAACACCATTGCATGCCATGATCATTGCCAGTATTTGTAATCTTGGTTTAGATGTATTGTTTGTCATGGGACTTGAGTGGGGCATTATTGGAGCAGGTGTTGCAACAGTGATTGCACAAATTCTAGCTGGATGTTTCTGTTTATATCATGTATTAAAGTTAAAGGAATATATGCCAAATTCAATTTGTAGAGATTTGTCGTATTATATGAACCAGTTTAGACTGGGTATTCCTATGGCTTTACAGAATGTTTTAATTGCGATTGGTGGCATGGTTTTAACAAGTGCTGTAAATCGATATGGAACATATTTTCTTGCAGGTTTTACGGCTATGAATAAATTATATGGAGTGCTTGAAATTTCGGCTGTTTCTTATGGATATGCCATGGTTACATATACGGGACAAAATTATGGTGCAAAAAGATATGATCGTATTAAGAGCGGTGTAAAAAAAGTTGTGTTACTATCTTTAGCCACTTCCATTTTGATTTCTATAATACTATGGTTCTTTGGGCCATTCTTCCTTTCTTGTTTTATTTCAAATACAAGCCAAGGAGCTAAAGAGGCGATGACATACGGATTAACTTTCTTAAGATGTTTAACCATTTTCCTTCCAATTTTATATATGTTGCACGCATATCGCTCTACAATTCAAGGTTTATCGAATGCTTTTATTCCGATGGTGTCGGGATTATTTGAATTAATGATGCGAATTTCAGGCGCTTTAGTTTTACCTATCTTTTTTGGTAAATCTGGATTATATCCGGTAGAAGTATTGGCGTGGGTTGGTGCTGTTGTCATTTTGATTCCGAGTTATTATCATATGGAAAGAAATTTTCAAAATGTTTCAGAAAACAGTTGACAAACTATTTCATAGAGAATAAAATACGTACATACATAAGGCAAAGGCGCTTATAGTTCATGAAATATATGGACTGTAAATGCCTTTTTTCTTTGTGTAAGGGTTCAAATACTGGTAATATCGGGGATGGAAAAATCTTTGTCTATGATGTTGTTGATGTTGTTCGTATTTCAACATCTACTCGTGGTAAAGATGCATTAAAATATGAAGAATAATATATATCTTGGCTTGTAAAATTGCTTTTTTCTCTTATTCATTACAAGCCATAAGAAAAGGATCGAATTTAATATCGATCCTTTTCAGTTTAATAAATCGAATATATAAAACTAGATAGGGATAAATCAACCTTTAAAAGTCATAGGGATTTTA
>URHY01000022.1 GCA_900547815.1 uncultured Solobacterium sp. | reverse complement strand
AATAATAAACAAAAAGAGACCATTCTAGACGCCAACACTAGAATGGTTTCTTTTTATTATTATTTATATTCTGTTGTATATTCATTGTCTATCGCAAACGAATGATCCATAGGTCCTGAGCCTTTGCCCAAATCTAGCATTGCTTCTAATGCGCCAGAAATATAATCTTTTGCACGTTTTACCGAAGCATCTAAATCAAATCCTTTCGCAAGATTTGAAGCAATCGCACTCGATAAAGTACATCCCGTACCATGAGTATTTGAATTATGAATACGTTTTCCTTTAAACCAAGTAAACGAATCATTTCTATATAATAAATCATTCGCATCATTAATTTGCCTTATATTCCTTTAGTTTCTCTGCAATCATTTCTATCAAACCAGAACTTGACACCATTCCAATCTTTACGGCATCTGGATAAATATCCGTAAATATCTCATCTAACTGTTCACCTAAAAATTCAGGCGTTACATCCATAATACCTGTTACTCCCAAAGTATTTTGCGCTGTTAATGCCGTAATTGCACTTGTCGCAAATACATGGTTAGCACACATCGTCTTAATGTCTGCTTGAATTCCTGCTCCTCCACTTGAATCACTTCCCGCAATTATCAATGCACTTTGCATCTAAATCTCTCCAATCTTTTATTTTAACTACTTTAAACCCAGCTTTTCTTGCCACATCTATACAATAGTCTGCATCCTCAAACACAACTATATCTTTCGGACTTTGTTTTAAAGTACTAGCACAAGCCAAATAAAAATTCGGATCATCCTTTGGCTTATTCACCTTTGAACAAGTTATAATGTCTTTAAAATAATCTAGAACCCCAAGTCTTTTTAACGCAATTTTTACAAGCTCTTCATCACAACTCGTACCAATCACATTCATTGAATCAAAATGTGAAATAAAATCTTTAAACCCAGGCATAAGCTTCACTTCATACTTGTAGAAATCGGATATAAGATTCAACACCGAAGAAATGATTACTTCCTCTGATTTATTGATTTTATAATGCTTCTTTAAATACTCTGCACTTTGCTCTAAACTCATTTTGGAAACAATTTCATCAAGATTTTCTTCTGGAATCCTATCTAAACTTTGTATATATCGACTCGCCAAAGTATTCCATACTTCCATTGAATCAAGTATTGTTCCATCCACATCAAAAATAGAATAATTCATTTTCTCACCATTAAGAAAAAGCTGCAGAAAACCAATCTGCAGCTCACTATCAAAAAGATATAATTCCCTACGTTGGCATTATCCAAATCAGGTTATTGGGTCTAGGACTAACCTACTCTCAGCTTAAAAGCTCCCCTTTTTTAACAGCAATATTATAAGTCTTTCGTTGCGACTAAATCAACACCCGTACCACAAATATCAGAAACAATCACATCTTTGCGATGTACATGTGCCTTAACTACCACACGGTTCAATTCCTTCATCACATCAAAAATCTTTTCCTTTGGAATATCCCCATTGGTTTTCACACTCAATCTCTCAATCTCAGCACCCACAATTTTTACAGTACTTGTCACAACACGAGTTGGGTGCGTACACTCTTTCTTTCCATAGATTGCACCTCTAGGACAACCATTTCCAGTTACTTTATAATCATTTTCTTCATCAACTTTTAAATGACAACCCTTAGGACATGTTATACAAATTAACTCTCTCATTACGCATCCTCCTCAATAGATACAACCAATTCTTTATCTGCTTTTTCAAGCAACATCTTAGGAATTGATACCTTCTCCATTTCACTTGGAATCACATGCTCTTTTTTAAACCTTGCGATTACAGTATCCCCATCCTTCACGACAATATTTACCTGTTGTGTCGGTCTTCTTACACGGAAAGAAAGTTCAACACTTTTTTCTACATTGTTTTTACGAATATATTGCGGAACCACATACGAAATATTATTTCCATTTACCGTTCTAACAACATGATCTTTAGGTACTTCCCCATTTAAAATATATTGACCAGCACCCATTCCAGCCTTTTCACTTTCCAAACTTACAAAATCCACAAGATCATGCACATGCACAACATTACCTGAAGCGAATACTCCATCCATAGAAGTCTCCATATTTTCATATACAACAGGACCATGTGTTCTAGTATCCATTTCAACACCTAATCCATTTGATAATTCATTTTCCGGAATTAATCCAACCGACAATAAGACGCAGTCACAATCAAATTCCATTTCTGTTCCTTCGATTGGATTTCTATTTTCATCCACCTTAGAAACAACAACCTTTTCTACTCTAGACTTACCCACAATATCTGTAATTGTATGACTTAAATACAATGGAATATCATAATCATGTAGACACTGAACAATATTACGATTCAAACCATTTGAATACGGCATAACCTCAACAACAGCCAAGACTTTTGCACCTTCCAAAGTCATTCTACGAGCCATAATCAAACCAATATCACCACTGCCCAAGATTACAACTCTTTTGCCAGGCATATACCCTTCAATATTCACATATCGCTGTGCAGCACCAGCCGTAAACACACCCGAATCTCTAGTACCTGGAATCGCAATCGCACCACGCGTTCTTTCACGACAACCCATATTTAAAATAATAGATTTAGCCTGAATCATTAAATATCCATGAATACTACTTGAACAATACACCATTTTATCTGGAGTAATCTCTATAACCATTGTATCCAATAAAATATCAATATCTGTTTTATTAACTTCATCAATATATTTACCTGCATATTCAGGACCTGTTAACTCTTCTTTAAAGTGGTGTAACCCAAAACCATTATGAATACACTGATTTAAAATCCCACCAAGCTCCTTATCACGTTCAATAATCAAAACGGATTTTGCGCCATTTTGTCTTGCGGCCATTGCGCTCGCAAGCCCTGCAGGACCGCCTCCAATAACTACCACATCATATCTATTATTCATCGCCATTCTCCTTTGTTCTTCCGCACAAAATATAAGAACCATTCTTATCTAACATAATATCAAGTTGACTAACACCTAATTCTTTGGCAAGAATCTCTTGTACTCTAGGACCACAAAAACCTGACTGACATCTTCCCATACCTGCATTGCATCTACGTTTGATTCCATCTAAACTCACTGGTTTTGGACTATGGCGAATCGCATCAATGATTTCTCCTTCACTGATAGTTTCACAACGACAAATAATACGACCATATTCTGGATGTTTTTCAATATATTCCTTTCTTTGTTCATGTGACATTTCTTTAAAACGAACCATTTTTCTTGTAGAAACATAATCCTTTTTTAAATTTAAGAAATAATCTTTTTCCTGCATCATTCTTACTATATCTAATGCGATTGCACTCGCACTACTTAAACCTGGACTTGCCATACCCGCAATTGAGAAGAAATTATGTACATCTTTATCTTCGCCAACAATAAAATCTTTTTTATCACTTCTTGCACGCAAACCTGCAAAAGTACGAATATTTTCTTGAAGTTTCATATTCGGTACAGATTTCACCGCATTTTCACGAATTGTTTTTAAACCCATAGACGTTGTTGAATAATCATCTACTGTTGTATTTGTACTTGTAGGCCCCACAATCAAATTTCCATCGACTGTAGGAGCTACCAACACACCCTTACCAATTTTTGTAGGACACTGGAAAATCACATGATGAACCAAGTTTCCTTGTGATTTATCCAATAAATAATACTCACCCTTATTTGGCGTAATCTTATAATCTGGCTTTTTAATTAAACCTGTCACATGATCACACATTACACCTGCACAGTTTACAACTAATGGAGCTTTATACTTATCATTCACAATAAAGATATCTCCATCTTTTTTTATACTCGTAACCTCTTCATTCAAACGAAGCTCTACACCATTTTGAATAGCGACTTCACTTAATGCGATCGCAAACTGCCAAGGATTGATAATACATGCACTTGGTGCATATAAAGCACTTGTACAGTCTGGATTTAAATTGGGTTCCATAACAGATAGCTCCGGCTGTTTAATAATACGCTGATTTTCAACACCATTTTCCACACCGCGCTCATATAACGTTTCAATGGTTTTATCATCCTCTTCATTAAATCCAACAACTAAAGAACCAATATTCTTGCACGGAACATCTAAATCTTTACATAAAGTAGGAATGATTTTATTACCCCAAATATTATATTTTGCCATTAAAGTATTAGGCTCTGGATCATAACCCGCATGGATAATCGCACTATTTGCCTTAGTCGTTTCATCGGCCACATCATTATTTCTTTCCAACCACAATACTTTTCCACTATATTTACTCAACTCAAACGCTAATGAGCATCCACTAATACCTGCTCCAATGATTATACAATCGTACATAGTTCGCACCTCTTTCAAAGTTACGATACGCTTATTTTCATTTCATTTCAAATGCATAAAAATAGCCTATTTTATTAATCAAAACATTGATTAATATCTGGACAAGCAAATAAAATAGTGTAAGATAAAAATATATATTGATTAATGATTTGATTAGTAATCGATTTATTAATCAAAATAAATCAAAAGAGGTTTATTATGGGAAAAAGAAATAAAGTAACTACACGCGATATTGCCAAAGCCACAAATGTATCGCAAGCCACTGTATCTATGATTTTAAGTGATAATAAAAATGTATCTTTCAAAGAAGAAACAGTGAAGCTTGTCAAAAAAGCAGCCAAACAAATGGGATATAAAAAGCCAGAAGTAAAAAAAAGATATTCAAACACTAAGAATACCATTGTCGTCATTTGTTCAAATTTATCAAATTCCTATTATTCTATGGTTGTTTCAAGCATCATTGAACAGGCTAGTAAGACAAAGACACAGATCTTTACTATTTCTACATTACGAAAAGATGATCTTGAAAAACACGCCATCTCTAACTTAAAAATATTGAAGCCATGCGGAATCATCCTTTTATATCCCCCCAAATTTATTGATGAATGGAATGCACTTTCCAAACAAATTCCATGCATCATTATCGGGGATAAACCAAAAAAACTTGATTGTGATTCCATTGAACTCAATAGTTTTAAATGTGGTAAATTATTAGGCAACCATTTAAAACAGCTAGGACACAAAAAGATTGCATATATATCAAGTCCATTAGATACAACGGAAATTGGGCGAAACGAAAGATATGAGGGAGTTAAAAGTGTCGTGCCAAATACCCAAGTATTCTTCAGTTCTTCTAAACAATTTGAATTATACCCCATTGAAAAACGAGAATACGAAAACGGGTATCGTTTAACGAAACAAATCTTAAGTGATAAATATGATGCCTATATTGGAAATAATGATATGACGGCTCTTGGCATCTTAGCCTGTTTAAAAGATCACAACATTAAAACAAGTGTTGCTGGATTTGATAATATTCCTGAAGCTGATTTCCCCCAAATACAATTGACCACGGTAGACCATGGTGCTTGTGAAAAAGGAAAAGAAGCTGTTGATATTCTTTTAGAGCAAACAAAAAGCGAACGAAAACGTATCGTCCATATGGAATATGAACCACAGTTAATCATTCGCCTATCTACTTTCAATCGCAAGAAATCATCATCTCAATGATTTTATCATTCGTTTGAAGCATTCCTTGAGAACCTAGAGTTCCAATATTTTGAATTGTTTCATCCACACTATGAGCAACGATTCCATCTCCCGCATAGAATTGTTGCTTATTTTTATACATATAATAGCCCATGATACCGGCATCTACACTTGATGCAATTTTAGCTGCACAACTCGCCTTAGCTCCATCACAAATTGTTCCCGAAAGAATAGCTAACGCATTCACAATGGTATGTTGAATTTCTTCATACGTACCATCATGTAAGTAAGCAATACCAGCTCCTGCTGCAGCACCGGCACTAACAGCACCGCAAAATGCTGATAAAGTACCAATACCTGTTTTTATATAAATAGCAGTCAAATTTGATAAAACCAAAGCGCGATACAATTGTTCATCTGAACTATTCAATTCTTTGGCATACACAACAACTGGCACGCAACAAGTAATGCCTTGATTACCACTTCCTGAATTGATTACTACCGGTAGTTCACACCCATTCATTCGAGCATCCGATCCAGCAGCCGCATAAGCTTTGGCTCTTGTCTTTACACAATCTGAATCCATATTCAAAATTACATGACCAATATTTGCGCCATATGAATTATGAATTCCCTCATTTGCGATGGCCATGTTACAAGTGATTTGACAATCTAATATTTCTTTTACATCTTCAATATCCACAGTTTGTGAAAAATCCCAAATCTGTTTCATAATCAAAGCACTATGATCTGCCTTATGTTCTAAACTCGTTGTCTTATCTTCAAAAATTACTTTCCAATCTTTTTCGATTTGAACAATATTCGTATGTGTATCTACAATACGAACACTAGCATGTTCTTGTTCATAATACACATTGATTTCCAAATCAAATACATGACCTTGTTCGATATGTTGTACAGTAATATTTGTGTTCTGAACATACTCAGGCAATTCTTCAATTTGTTCATGCGTTGCACAAGAAAGTACTTCAAGTTTTGCGTTTGCATCCCCATATAAAGCACCAGCTGCTGCTGCCACTTCAATTCCTTTTAAGCCATTTGTATGAGGTACAATCACACTTTTTACATTTTTAATAATACTACCACTTGCCTTAACAACAATACGATCCGGTAAATGATTTAGTACCTGTGTTGCTTTAGCACACGCATAACTAATCGCAATAGGTTCTGTACACCCCATAGCCATCACTAATTCTTCTTTTAATATTTGTACATATATTGAATATAATGAATCCTCTTTATTCATCTTCCTTCACCCATACACACGCCAATTTGTGATCTTCCATTTCTGTCATACCAAAATAAATTGTATCCTTTTCTTTCACACCAAAATCCTGGCGTAAAGCCGTTAAAACAATTCCATACATCTTTCCATCCTGTATTCCTTCAAGACGAACCCAGCATGCCTCTACATCTTTTCCTTCTTCTAAAAAATATACCATGATATCATCTGGATACTCTAAATGTCTGGATGGATCCAACTCTTTATATAAACGAAGCTCTTCTAATTCCTTAGAAACTTCTGTGGCCTTTTCAACCATATCAATCTTATCTTGAAACAATTCCACATTTACATTATCTAAAATTTGAATATCCATTTCTTGCACATCAAAACGAGGAATCTTGCAAGATACACCAATCGGTACAATACGATATTCAATATTGCGTTTCTTTGTTTCCAAAGCTACGATTTCAAAAATAAAACCCGCATTATGATCGATATAGCCATACATTAAAGCACCATATAAATTATCTAGTTTTAATCCCATCTTCTCTAAAAGCTTAACCATTTTCACACCATGGATCTCTACCATTTTTTGATCCATATCGCGAAAACTCATTTCATATACTTTCATCTATTCACCCTCATACACATCTTTTAATTCTTCAAAGTTATATTCCAATACCTTATTCAATTCAACAATATCTAAATCTTCATCTACTGGAAAATCCGAAATACTCATCTCATTGGCTTCGACATATTCTTTAAACAATTCCATTGACTGATAATAATAATCTTGAAATTCTTTAAAACCATCCCATATCGCAAAGCCACGACCATTGATTACACAAGCATCTTCTTCTATATCATCTACTTTTTCAACTTGAATTTCAATCTCAAAAGGCTCTTCTAAATCATAAACCATCTTAAAAGTATCTCTCTCTTTAAAATCAGGTCGAATTATTGAAGCACAAGGCAATTTATTAAATTGTTCATCCTCACAATTTGGACATACAAAAGGAATGTCATTAGCTTCAATCACAAAGTCAGCATATTCTTCAGACAAATAAGATGCCAATGTATAATAAGCTATATCTGCCAAAGATAATGAATTAGGTACACTCATATAGCGATACATCAAATTATTAAACCCCAATACTTCTGTATATACTTTTATCATGATTGACTTACCTCTACTGAATAATTTCCAAAATTAATATTTGCCTTACCATACTCTTTTACAAGCTCATAACGAATCTTTGCGAGCATATCAAACCCATCTAAACTTGTCTTACTTGGAACAACAACGCGCAAATCAATACCAGTTGTAGAAAAATTGATTACTTTTACTTCAATTGGATTTTCACTCTCAATATCATATTCCAACATTGTCTTTTCAACTAAATTTTTCAAAATATCAATTGCCAAATCAATATTTGTTCCATAAGAAACTTCAATTTCTAAATAATTATTCTTTCGAGTATCTTGAAAAAAAGCATTTTCAATTGTTGCCGAATTCAAAGTTGAGTTTGGCACAATAATACGATTACTTTCATATGTACGAATGATTGTATGACGAAAACGAATACTTTCAACATACCCAATCAATTCGCCTTGATTGACCTTAATCAAATCTCCTTCGACAAAAGGCTTAAATGTTAAAATCATCAAACCACTGCATAGATTACCAAAAGCATCTTTAGCAGCAACACCTAAAATTAGGGCAACCACTCCACTGGATGCAGCAAGATAAGACATAATGGGTTTAGTCTGTTCAAATTGTCCAAGAAAAACCATTCCATTAATAAAAACCAAAATGTATTTTATTAATCTGGCAAAGCTTGCCTTATTTGTGACATCCTTTTTATATAATACTTTACGAATCCCTTTATAAATTCCAACAGAAACTATACCTGTTACAACAGTTACAATAATGATTGATTTCATTTATATCATCTCCAATACAACTTTTTCTGTTCCTCTGTTGTTTGATCAATAAACTTCTTCTTTGTGTATAAAAACTCTTCAAGATCCATATAAATGTGTAGAAGCATTGCCTTTGATTCAAACTCAATACGATTTGTCGGCAAATTCTCTTTTTGTTTATCTTTCAACATTTGATGAAGTGAAGTAATTTGTGGCTGAGGATCATTTTTTTCATGAATAAACGGAATTAAATATTCAATATATTTTGCCAATTCATCCGCCTCTTTTGGCATCTTACGAATCTTTCGTATCTTATAATGAAGCATATGTAAAATATCACACTGCAAAGCACGCATTTCAAAATAACGAATATAATAATCTGGTAAACTCGTAAACGTATTATCCTGATATTCCATCGCAATATGAATATATTTTTCAGCCTGCTCTTTAATATCCTCTAATTCTTTCCAAATTGTAGTGTTTCTTTCTTCACTTTGAATATAGTGAACAATTTGATACATCAAACTCTGGATCTTATCTTCCATATAATTCATGCAAGAATTCAAATACTCCTCTTCTCCACTATAATCATGAACCAAATTCAATAAGAATGCGATAAGGGCGCCAATTAAGATCAAATAGAATTCATTTATCATGAAGTGAATACTAAAATCCAAATAACTCAAGTAATGAACGGCAATCATCGCATTTACACTTAAAGTATTCTGACATTTCATTTTCTCACTGTACCCAACTAAGCACGCAATCACAAGTCCAAAGGCAATCCAATGGCTTGGAATAAGTTCAAAGAAAATAAAACAGAATAGAATTGTCACAAAGAATGTTGAAATTCTTCTAAGAACAAGCTTCACCGTTCCCCACTTTGTCGTCAACAATGACAATAGTGCAATCGTTCCAGCACTTGTTGGATTATCCAATTTAAAAAAGTAGGCTAAAATAATCGCAACGGCACTTCCTACGCCTATCTTAAGTGATAGTATTAATACTCTTTTTGTATCTCTTTTCATATGCATACATTTTATGCGAAATCAAAAAAAAGGACAATAATAATTGTCACTTCTTTTTAAATACATCTTCACTACGAAATAGCATTATTCTTTATACTTTTATTAAAATCAATTTTAATAATAGGCAATCAAACCGATTGCCTATGTCTGTCACTTTTTTTCTAATACATCTTTCACTTTTTGTTTACCACTCTTTAATAATCGAGCCACTCCCTCTTCACTCATCTTTAAACGATTCGCAATATCCTTTTCTTTCAATCTACCTAGACAATGCATGATTGTCACTGCCTTTTGGTTTTCTGGCATCTCATTTAAACAATCATCCACATCGGATTGTCGATATTGAGGAAGTCCACGCAAAGCCGTAGTTACACCCGTATTTTCTTTAGCCTGCATATACTCACGCAATTGTTTATTCAACAAGACTGTGATCCATTTTAAAAAATTCTTATCATCATTCAATTTATCCATATTCATAAATGCGTACGTATAAGTTGCCTGCAAGATATCATTGATTTCTTTTTCTTCTAAACCAATATATCGCTTATAAATTGTTCGAATTAAATGATCTTTGGTCAATGAAATAAGCTCTTTTTTGGCATCCGCATTCTTATTTCTTACACCCATTATTATCTTTTCATCAATCATTATGTATTTATCCTTTATATACGTCATTTTTAGTATACAACATACCATTTGATAAATCAAAAAAGAGGCAATCCAACGACTGCCTAAGCTCCATAATATTCATCCAAAGTTAAATTATTCTCATATAAATATGTAGCTAAATCTACACCTACATAACGCAAGTGCCAGCTTTCTGATGCAATTTTAGTTTTATCTTCCTTATCATCCGGATAACGTAAGATAAATCCATACGTATGCATATTTTCTAATAACCAATTGTAGTGTGAATTATATCGAACAACATCTAAATCACTACAATCATTATCCATACGAATATCAACAGCCAATCCTGACTGATGCTCACTATATCCTGGTCTTGTCCAATAACGATCTGCATATTCTTCACCATAGTTTGCAGCTCCATTATTAAACAATCCAACTTGATATGCATAAGAACGATAGGCTGAACAAGCATTTAAAATAAACCCTTCATTAGCGGATGCTTCTATCAATTTTTCAAATGCTTCTGCAGCTTCTTTTCGCATACGCACATTTTCATTTTCTCCACTCGAAGGAACCTGAACTAGATCACTAGGCTCATAATCTTCTGGTAATCCAGAATATTTATTTACAAGAATATAAATTGAATTTAAATCCGAAACCGTAACGGTATTCTCATATGGATTCCCACTTTGATTCACTTTTGTTACTTCAGGTAAATTTGTTTCTTCCTTCTTATTCTCTTTTTTTGTTTCTGTTATCTTTTCTTGTTTAGGTTCACTTACTTTCTTATCACTTGTTTTTTTCGCAATCATTGAAATCAACAACGCAATAATTAAAATCAATACAACAATCACAAAAATAGCTGTTTTTCTTACTCGTCTTCTATTTTTCATTTAAACTCCTCTTTACACGGGTATAAATAAGACTTTATTATATCCTCCACAAATCATACCTAGTATAGCACTTTCTGCATTGGATAAATCGTACTCCTTGACCATAACTTCTTTACATTCTTTGGCATCTAGAATAGCCTGGTACTCTACTTTACCCCCACCAATCGTATCAATCACTCCATTTTCATGCACTAACATCATACTACCAACACCTCTTGGTGCCGAACCCTTTTTATCAATGATAATACATAAAGTCCCATGAACATTGGATTCTAATAGTTCTTTAGAAATACTTGAACTAAACATTGCATTTTTAATTTCAATGAGTTCAGCCAAAATACTGATGGATATCTCAGCGGGGGTTTGAGCTCTAATATCTAAACCAATTGGTGCATGCATGTTGGATAATTCTTCATTAGAATATCCTTCTTCAATCAACGCATCAAAAGTCTTTTTTACTTTTCCTTTACTTCCAATCATACCCAAATATAAATGTGGCTTACACAATGTCTTTTCTAGACATAACTTATCATCCTTATGCCCTCTTGTCACTATCACATAACAAGTATTTTCTTCTTCTGGTAATACTGCATCCATTTGATCATATTCAATACAATGAATCTCATTGGCCGTAGGAAAATGTTCTACATTTGCGAACTCTTTACGATTATCGATCACAATTGTATATAATTCTAATATGCTTGCCATTTTAGCTAAATATTGACTGACATGTCCACAACCTAAAATCACAAGCTTAGGCTGCATATTAAACCATTCTTTTTGAAGAATATCCACATCGATATCTTCTTCTAATAGAGCCTTTAAACAGCGCGTATATAAATCCATATCCCCATTCACATGAATTTTAAAAGGTTTATTTAACTTCTTTAAATAAACACGAATCAAATCCTGCATGATTTTAGGTGTTACAAGTTCGTTTGGATCTAAATTTGTAAGCTCATAACGATGTACCACTTCTTTTACCGGCTTATTTAATCCATTTAGATTTGAAATTAACACGACCTCATCTGAATCTGGATCCACAACAGGTTCATTGACATCAGGAAACTTCAAAGGCAAATGTTTAGAGCCATCTGCCTCAATCAAAATTACATCCACAACTTGTTTTAATTGTTTCAATAATTCTGAATCCAACCCCTCAATTTTAAATTCATCACATCTGTTTCCCGCATGACAATATCCATAAGTTTCAATTCTATGCATAATTTCATCATAACTAGGATCTATCAATGTATCTTCTTCAATCAACATATGCGTAGTCGTACACATTAAAACTGTTTTATTCAAAAAAACATATTTATCTTTTAATTTGTGGATATACGTTGTTTTTCCACCCGAACCAATTACACTAATAATCATTTGAAATTTCCCGAATCGCTCGAACCACAAAATCAACATCTTCTTTTGTATTTTGAAAAGATAATGATAAACGAACAATTCCCCTTTCTTCTGTATTTAAATATTTATGCATCAATGGCGCACAATGCGCACCACAACGCGTCACAATACCATACTTATAATTCAATACATCACTTACATAAGCACTATCTTTACCTGGAATATTGATTGCCACAATAGGTGTAGAATTTTCTAAAGACGAATAAAATTCTACATAGCCTGTTAAACCTTCATATAATTTTTGAAGTAAAAAGTATTCCTTTTCCATAATCTCTTTTTGATTTTCTGAAACATACTTTACCCCTGCATTTAAGGCTGCAATCCCTACAAGATTCTGTGTTCCCGCCTCTAAATGTTCAGGATATGCCTCAGGCATATGCGGATTAAAAGAATCTATACCCGTTCCACCAGAAATCAATGGTTTTACGTCAATGCCTTTTACACAAAATCCGCCAATACCGCCAATGCCTAATAAGCCTTTATGGCCACTAAAACATAAAACATCTATATTTTCCATGGACACAGGAATATGACCTGCACTTTGAGCGGCATCCACCATAAAAAGAATGTCACTTTCTTTACAATACTTTCCAATTAAATCCACATCAAAAATTTCACCAGTCACATTCGAACTATGTGTCATGATAACCATTCTCGTATTGTTTCGAATATGATTTTTAATATCTTTTAAATAAGGCGAACAAATCGTTAAAGATATGACACCTTTTTCTTCTAGTTCATATAAAGGGCGAAGCACACTATTATGCTCCGCATATGTGGTAATCACATGATCCTTTTCTTTTAAGATTCCTTTGATACACGTATTTAAACTTTCTGTATTTCCACCATTTAAAATGACACGGTGAAAATCCAATAATCCAAAAAAACGTGCAATATTTCTTCTTGCCTCAAAAATCAAACGCGAAGAATCCATATTAGAACTTCGATTCGCATTCCCTGCTACTTCTAATGCATCCATAACAGCTTGTTTGACTACATCTAATTTAGGAAAACTTGTGGCTGCTTGATCAAGATAAACCATGCAATATCGCCTCCAAAACACCTCCGGCAATACAACGCGCCTTATCTGAAATTGTAAAACAATTCTGATATTCGTCCACTCTAGGATCAATATCTGCCATTTTAAAGCCAGATGTTACATTGTATCCATCTTGAATCAAACCTCTTAGTAACCCTGACATACTTGCATACACGGGCGTTTCATTGATATACGCAAGGATTTCTCCTTTTTCAACTATATCCGTAATCTTTTTAACATTGTGACAAACACCTGCACAAGGAGAATGAATCACTCTTTCTTTAGAATATCCCTTAATATTTCCAGGAACACCCGTATTTGGCAAAGCACAACCCTCATAAATCAGTCTTCCTAGATTATGTCCACGCATGGTTTCCACAACCACATGCACATCTTGTCCAGCACAAAAACCAGGACCTAGTCCAATCGTGATGGGTGCCATATCCATTGTCGTTCCCAAATTTTTCTTGGCAAGAATCGCATCCACCAAGGCAATATGTTCTATTTTAGAAATCATTTCACCTTTAGGATCAATCACCATCGCAACTTGTTTATTAGCCATCACTTCTTTAGCTTCTTCTATTGTTGAAACTAAAACACAAGTCATATCTTCAACTGTAAATTTTTCTTCATACACAGCCTGGCAAAAAGCCACATTTCTTCGTATTGCACTTGGCTTTTCAACTTCTAACACCAATACTTGAAATCCACTTTTCACAAGTTTATATATTGTTCCTGTCGCTATGTCTCCTCCACCACGCACAATAACACATTTATTCATAATCTTTATGGCTTGATAATTTTATCAGCCTTCTCCATTCTTTCTACAATATCATACATATTTGTGACTGAACCCACCTGAAGTTCTTCTTTTAAATGGAAGAAATCTAAACAAGTTCCACAACTTACAATTTCTACTCCATTATCTACTAAATATTTTAAATCTTCCAAAGTTTCATTTTTAGTCGTTGTGATTTTTACACCCTCATTATAGAAAATCATTTCATCTGGCAATATATCTTGTTTTGTCAAAGAGAAAATAAATGACTTCATCAATAACGCACCCAATTCTGGATCTGAACCCATCACATTACTTGCGAAAACAACAACCATTTTAGGCTTAGCCAAGCTACAATCTGCATATGTGTATTCCACTTCAAAATCTGCTTCTTCATCACCCTTTGAAATTTCAACAATATAATCTTTACCCTCTTTTTTAGAAGTGACTGTATAATTTTTTACTTTCGCAAACTTCGTTAAGTTTTCAACCGCAATCTCATTATCCACAATTGTTGAAACTACATTTTCTTCTTTTAAAGCTTCCTTTATCTTTACGACTGGAAGTGGACACTCCAATCCTCTACAATCTAAAGTTTTCATCTCTTCATACCTCTCACATATACATTATATTCATTTTTCTCAATGACTTCACCCACAACATACAATTCAAGATTGTTTTCCATAAAATCTTTCTGTATATCTGCTAAATCATCCTTAGACACACTAGCTAATAAACCACCACTCGTTTGTGGATCAAACAAAATTTCCTCTGTAAAAAAATCACAATCAAAATAAATCTTACCATCTACACTATTGCGATTGGTCTGTGCAGCCCCACTTAAGTAAAACTCTTCGACGTACTTTCTACAGTCATCAAAATATGGAATTGAATCCTTATAAATCACTGCACTATTTTTTTCATCTAACATCTCATTTAAGTGAACCAATAAACCAAAGCCAGTTACATCAGTTAGGGCATGTACGGAATATTTTTTTAAGATATCACACGCATACTTATTTAATGTAGTCATACTTTTAAAGACTTTTTCCTGCATTTCTTTTGAACAATCATCCATGCGTAACGCATTCAAAGTCAAGCCTACCCCTAAAGGCTTCGTCAAAATCAAGACATCCCCATATTGGGTACCATTATTTTTCTTTACATCGTTAGGATCTACTAAACCCGTCACACTCAAACCATATTTAATGGAATCATCACGAATAGAGTGTCCACCTACCAAAGCACACTCAGCTTCGACTAACTTACTATTTCCGCCTTCAATGATTTTACCTAAAATATTCAAATCTTCATTTTCTGGAAAACATACAATATTTAAAGCTGTTTTAGGTGTACCATTCATCGCATAAATATCACTTAGTGCATTTGTTGCCGCAATCTGACCATACAAATATGGATCTTCTACCATAGGTGGAAAGAAATCCAACGTGGATACAAACGCATGACTTTCATCAATTTGATACACAGCTGCATCATCTCTAGAATCAAATCCAACTAAAACATTTTCATCTTTGAATGAATCAATTTTTTCTAGTATATGACTCAATTTCTTAGCGCCCAATTTAGCACTACATCCCCCACTCTTACAATATATTTTTTCATTCATTAAAAATTCACCCTTACTATATCCTCATACAAAACACCTTGTGCTTTTAAAAATATTTTCCATTTTTCCTCATCTAAATCTTTGGACATAAAACACATGCCACATCCTGCTTTAACACAACTTGGAACTGGTATCATACGACCATTTTTTGTCTTGGACTCTAAATCTAAAACATCTTGAATGCTTTTAAAAGTAATAATCAATACTTCTTCTTTATTCATTTTCAAATACTTCCTTAAATACTTGTTCAGAATACGTTTCTATTTTTTCTTGAAACAATTTATATTTATGTACCAATTCTTTTCCCTCTAAAGTTAAGCAAGAGCCTCCACCATGACTTCCACCACTTGTCGTACGAACAAGTTCATAACCCAAATCTTCTTGGGCTCTTTTGATGATTTTCCAAGCCTTTGAATTCGACATACCCATTTCTTTATAAGCCTTTGATAGCGAACCATACTTATCGCATAATTCCAGTAATTCTACAACGCCCTTGCCAAAATTAAATTCATTGTTTCCTATTTGAATCTTTAGTTTGTATCTCATTTTCCAAATCCACAATTAGGATATGTGCAAATATCACATCCTAAGCACAATCCACCTTCACCTAAATCACATAGCTCTTCATATGTCACCGCATCTTTGGCAAGCAAACGAGGAAGTACTAAATCAAATACTGTTCTTTTGGCATACATAACACATCCTGGAAGACCCACAATTGGAACTTCTCCTTTATAGGAAAGCAAAAACATAGCGCCTGGAAGAACTGGAGAACCATAACTAATAATATTCGCCCCTGTATTTTTGATCGCAAGTGGTGTTTTATCATCTGGATCCACACTCATTCCACCCGTACATAAAACAATATCCACACCTTGTTTTAAAGCTTCATTGATTTTTTCTGTCACCATTTTATCGTCATCATCACAAATCGCATGATACACCATTTCACACCCAAATTCAGCCAATTTATCTTGAATCACCGGTGTAAATGTATCTTGAATTCTTCCTTTATATACTTCACTTCCTGTTGTGATGACAGCTGCTTTTTTTAATACAAACGGTTTAATTTCAAGAATACTAGATGTGATGAGTGATCTAACTTTATCCATCTTCTCCTTTTCAATCCCTAAAGGAATAATACGCATACCCGCAAGTTTATCCCCCGAATCTACAACTGTATTTGAGTGTCTAGTCGCAATCATCATCTGTCCAAATGAATTTACAGTAAACAAAGCCTTACGATCTACTTTAAACAACCCATGAATCTTGCTTTTTAATTCAATTTTTCCTTCCTTGATTTCACCATAAGACATGTAGTCATTTTTACACATGTCTAGTAAAACCATGGCTGCATCATTTTCATGCATCATACTCTCATCATTTTCCCAAACGTATAAATGTTCTTTCCCAACTGATAATAATAAAGGAATATCTTCTTCTGTCACAATATGACCCTTACGAAAAAGGGCGTCTTTTGTGACACCCTTAATGATTTGCGTTATATCATGACAAAGTACATGCCCTACGGCATCCTGTGTCTTGATTAATTTCATTTTTTATTCTCCTTTTTTAAATCCGTATTTTTTAAATACTTTTAAAGCTTTGTCGCTCTTTAAGAATTTAATTAATGAATCCGCTTCATCTTTGTGCTTTGTACTAGATACACGACCAACTGGATATAATACTGGTGTGGCTAATAATGAATTATTACACTCTGCCACTACTTCTACTTTATCACTACTTGCAGCATCTGTCGCGTAAACTAAACCAATTTCTGCATTTCCCGTCTCAACCTGAGACAATACTTCTGTTACATTACCAGCTAAGCTTAAACGATTTTGAACGGAATCCCATACACCTAAATTTGTCAAAGCCTCTTTTGCGTAGCTTCCTGCAGGAACTATTTCTGGATCTCCAATCGCAATGATTGAAGCATCACTAATATTGTCAAAGCCAGTGACTGTTGTAGTACTGTCTTTTCCTTTGATCAATACCAATTTATTTTCTAATACATTTGAAACCGAATCCGCATCTACTAAATCTTCATCTTTTAATGCGTTCATCTGTGTTGTAGCTGCACTAAAGAAGACATCGGCATCTAAACCTTTTTCAATTTGAAGCTGTAATTTTCCACTACTATCGTAAACACCTTCAATCGTTACATTTGGATATTCTTTTTCGAACATTGGAATCAATTCATCTTCAAATGCGTTTTCCAAACTTGCAGCTGCCGCAATTGTAAGTTTTACTTGTTCTTTTGGTTCATTAAAACTACAACCAAATAAACTTGTGGCCATGATTCCAGCCAATAAAATACTTAAATCTTTTTTCATCTGATCTTTCCTTGTTTAATTTTATATTTTAGATCACACAAATAATTTACTTCTTCCTTATTGTGCGATACAAAAATAACTGGTTTTGAAATTTGAAGCTCACTTTTGAGTTCCTGT
The DNA here is from genome assembly GCA_900547815.1 of uncultured Solobacterium sp. Lineage (GTDB taxonomy): Bacteria > Bacillota_I > Bacilli_A > Erysipelotrichales > Erysipelotrichaceae > Holdemanella. The sequence continues at coordinate 8,794 of URHY01000022.1, read as the reverse complement.
AATAAATCTTCCTTTAAATCTTCATCTAAAGCACTAAATGGTTCATCCAATAAAAGAACATCTGGTTCATAAGCCATTAAACGAGCCAATGCCACCCTTTGTCTTTGTCCACCCGATAATTGTTTGGGATATCTTGAAGCAAGTTCACTAATTTGAAATTGTCTCATCACTTTCCTAACCACAATATCCACATCTTTTATTTTTCTAGCTTTTAATCCTACACTAATATTTTCATATACACTCATATTGGGGAATAGAGCATAACTTTGAAACATATAACCCACATTTCTTTTTTGAATGGGAACATTGATTTTCTTTTCAGAATCAAATAAAACGCGATCATTTAATACAATCCGTCCTTGATCTGGCGTTTCAATTCCAGCTATACATTTTAATATCATACTTTTGCCAGAGCCTGAAGCTCCCATAAGCCCTAATATATTGTCTTCTACTTGAAAAGAAACATCTAAATCAAATTCTGCAAGTTTTTTATAGATTTGTACTACCAACATTTAGAAACTCCTTTTCTTTCGAACCCATAGTTGATATAAATTCAACAAAATCACAGCTGTAAAACAAATACCAATAATCACCCATACATAAAAGGCGGCTGATTCCATATCGCCACTCATCACTTCACTATAAACTGCAACTGGAAGTGTTCGCGTTTTCCCAATAATGTTTCCCGCAAGCATAGTTGTCGCCCCAAACTCACCTAAGCCACGCGCAAAGGCAAGAACACCACCACTTATAATTCCTGGTAAGGCATTGGGTATCAATACTTTCAAGAAAATGTTCCATTCGCTCATTCCTAAAGTTCTTGCAGCATATACTAAATCTGTGTCCACTTGTTCGAAGGCGCCTCTAGAATTTCGATACATCAATGGAAATGAAATCATTACAGCTGCGATTACAGTAGCACTAAAACTAAATGCGATGCGAACGCCAAATACATTCATAAAAAATCTGCCTACGGGTTGATTTACGCCAAAAATCATCAACAAGAAAAATCCAGCAACCGTAGGTGGCAAGACCATAGGTAAAGTAAAGATTCCATCAAAGATCATTTTCAATGCTTCATTCTTTCTTGAATAGATCCACCATGCGGCAAGTAATCCAAGAACAAATGTGATCACAATGGTAATACTTGCAGTTTTTAAAGATATCCAGATTGGAGTAAAATCTAAATTACTTCCTTGCACACTCACTTGCTTCACCTTTCATGATTTCTAAGCCATGTTTTAATGGGCCTAAAATTATATCTAGACTTTCCTTAACCGCCTTAGGACTTCCTGGCAAGTTAATAATCAACGTCTGATTTCTTAATACACTCACACCACGTGACAACATCGCCTTATTTGTGTATTTCATTGATTCATAGCGCAATGCTTCACTAATACCTGGAACATTTCTTGTCATGACTTTCATTGTAGCTTCTGGTGTCACATCACGTAAACTCAGTCCTGTGCCTCCGGTTGTTAAAATTAAATCATTTTGGCAACGATCACTTAAATTAATCAATTGTGAGACAATTTCATTTTCATCATCCGCAATCACTGTCACACTTGTCACGTTGTAACCTTGTTCTGTCATAATCTTTTCAATCAACGGACCACTCTTGTCTACTCTTTGTCCAACACTTGCCTTATCGCTTAATGTCAATACGGCTACACGCATTCTAGAATCTTTATTTTCAATAACTTCCACTTTATCCCCAACACAAATGTGACCGCCATGTATTACACGTGTAAATACACCTAAATGTGGCATAATACACTGACCAACTTGATGATAGATTGCACAATGAGAATGGCAGCTTTTACCGATTTGCGTCAGTTCGAGTAATACATCTCCAATTTTAAATTGTGTTCCTACAGGATAACTTGTAAATTCAATACCCGATACAAGTAAGTTTTCTCCAAAGGCGCCATCCTCTACATTGGCACCTTTGGCCTTAAATTCTTCACGTTTTTCATACGACAATAAAGAAACTTGACGGTGCCATTTACCTGCATGCGCATCATTTTCTAGTCCATGATTTTCAATAATTTCAATATCTTGAACCGGATGTTTTTCTGTTCCCTTTTGTTTGCTGATACAAATTGCTTTAATTATTCCTTCCATACAAAATCTCCACTTTTTCCACCTGATTTAGAAACCAAATGTACATTTTTTATTTCCATATCTTTACTTACAGCTTTACACATATCATAAATTGTCAAAAGACAAATATTTACACCTGTTAAAGCTTCCATTTCTACGCCCGTTTTTCCATTACATTTAACGGTGCAATATGCATAGATCAAACAATTCGCTTTATCAATCTCAAAATCAATATTGACCTTATTGATCATTAAAGGATGACACAAAGGAATCAATTCACTCGTCTTTTTTACGCCCATGATTCCGGCAATACGAGCTACACCTAATACATCTCCTTTTTTCATATCACTATGTTCTATTTTTTCAATAATCTCTTTATTTACTAATATACTTCCAACGGCACAAGCACTTCTTGAAGTAATATCCTTTTCGCTTACATCCACCATACGTGCATTTCCATGTTCATCAAAATGTGTTAATTCCATTCTATCCTCCAATTTCATTCATCACCGTCGATGAATGTTCTTCTTCAAAATGATGTTCCTTGGGCTTTTTGAATATCCATTCTCTCATCACTTTTTCTAGTTCTTCCAAATCATTTAAATACGGCTTTAAATCCACACCATCCATATGGAATAAACATAATTTCAACCGTCCTACGCTGCTTAAGCGTACACGATTGCATTCACTACAAAACTTATTATGCAACGCTTCAATAAAACCAATATATCCCTGAAACTCTGGTATTGTATAATAATGGGCTGGTCCATTACCTAACTTTTTATCATACGCATTTAACGTATAATTCTTTTGCACATATTCAATTAATTCATTCATTTTTGTGTTTCGATCACTATTTTTTAATGGCATCAATTCAATAAAGCGTAACGCAATCTTTTTATCTTTAATCATTTCTAACAAAGATTCAAATCGAGAAAATGAAAATAGATTGTCCACAACACAATTTACTTTCACCACAATACCAATCTGATAGGCATATTCTAAATTCAACAAAACCTTCTTCAAATTGTTCTTTTTACATATCTTCAAATATTCAGATTCATCAAGTGTATCTATTGAAAAATTAATACAGTCTAGTCCAATCTTTTTAAGCTCATCTAAATCAGATAATGAAAATAAACTTCCATTTGTCGTCAAAGTCACTTGTTCTACACCCTCTAATTCTTTTAACCTACGAATAAAGTCAATGTAGCCTTTACGAAGTGTGGGTTCTCCACCCGTAATTTTAAATCGAGTAATTCCCAAAGAAATAGCACATCTACAAATATTTAAGATTTGTTCATACGTCAATATATCCGAATGACAAAGATGTTTTGCGATATCTGGCTTACAATAGTAACAAGCATAATTACATCTATCTGTTAGTGAAATTCGCATATAATTTATATTTCGTCCAAATGAATCTTGCATAAAACCCCTTTCGTCATTCTCAATCGAGAATAACCAACTGATTTAATTTTATCATTGAATTCACATTTTATCTACTTTAAAATAGAATCATGAAACGATGTACATGGTGTAATCTAAACAATCCAAAATATATTGAATATCATGATCATGAATGGGGAAAGTTTAATACAAACGAAAAATATCTCTTTGAAATGTTGATACTTGAATCTTTTCAAGCCGGACTAAGCTGGGAGTGTATCTTAAATAAAAGAGAAGCTTTTAAAGTGGCTTATGAAGATTTTGACATTGATAAAGTGATTAAATTTGATGAAGCAAAAATAGAACAATTAAGAAATAATCCAAAAATTATTCGAAATAAATTAAAGATCAAAGCGAGTATTTCAAATGCGAAGATTTTTAAATCCATTCAAGAAGAGTATCAAACATTCTACAACTATTTATGTACTTTTACGCATGGAAAGATTATTTATGAAACGAACAAAACTACATCCTCTCTTTCAGATTCAATATCAAATGATTTAAAAAAAAGAGGCATGAAGTTTGTAGGAAGTACGATCATATACTCCTATCTTCAAGCCATTGGTGTGATTTATTCCCATGAAAAAGATTGTTTCTTATACAAAGACTAATCCCATGTTTCCCATACATTTGGTTCATAGCCTACTGTTGCCAATTTGCCGTTACGCACGATTGGCGTTTTTAATATGTGCTGATTGAGATACACTTTATCTTCTTTATCCGACAAGTAATTCAACATTGTCAATAATTCTTTATCCTTCGCCTTTGGATCAATCATGGAATCGATGCCAACTTGTCTAAGCACGCTCTCAAATTCTTTCTTACTCATTTCTTTTTCGTCTAAATTAATAAACTGAAACTTAATATTTCTTTCTTTAAAATAGCGTTGTGCTTTCTTTGTATCAAAACACTTATTCTTGCCAAAAATCTGTATATTCATCGCATTAACCTTTCTACTCTTTTTTGTACTTCATCATATAGTGCCTCAATCTCAAATCCTACATGAAAGTGTCCATCTTCATATAGAATTTTACCATTGACCATAGTACATTTTACATTGGATTTAGATCCACTGTATACAATATTTTTTGCGATATTATGAATTGGCTGCATATTCGGTTGATGTAAATCTAAAATAATTAAATCTGCCAACTTTCCAGCTTCAAGCACACCACAATTTAAATTTAAAGCTTTAGCTCCGTTTACAGTTGCCATTTTCAACACTTCATAAGCATCGACTGCAGAAGCATCACAGTTTTTATATTTAGCTAGTCCTGTCACCAAAAACATTTCCCTAAACATATCTAGACAATTATTACTGGCTGGCCCATCCGTACCTAGACATATATTAATCTTTCTTTGAAGCATTGCTTGAATAGGAGCTATGCCACTAGCTAGTTTTAAATTGGATGCTGGATTCGTGACGATATTTAAATGTTTTTCTTTAAACAAATCCAAATCATGTTCACTCATATGCACGCAATGAAAGGCTCCACCACCATAGTCATATACACCTAGATCACATAAGTACTCAACAGGACTAAGTCCCGTCTTTTCTTTGCATGTATTTACTTCATATTCAGTTTCGCTTAAATGCGTATAAACAGGTGCTTTGTATTTATGAGATAATGCAGCTACTTGTTGAATCTTTTCTTTGGAGTTGGTGTATTCATGACTAAAGCCAAGGACATAAGAAATCAAACTATTTTCTTTATTATATTCATTAAAGCAGCGTTCCACATCTTCTACAGATAGACAAAAATCATTAACAGCTCCACATAAAACTGTACGATATTTCATGTCTAAGCTTGCCTTAACAATAGCTTCAGGATTTAAATACATATCAAAATTTGTGGTAATTCCACTCGTTAGATATTCTAATATAGCTAATTTAGAAAAATAATAAATATCTTCTTCCGAAAGTTTTGTCTCAATAGGAAATACCTTTTCGTTAAGCCATTGTTGAAGTGGCATATCGTCGGCTATTGATCTTAAAAATGTCATTCCAGAGTGTGTATGTGCATTAATAAATCCTGGCATAATTAGATTCTTTTGTACATCTATTTCTCGATCAAAACAAAAAGAAGAATCTTTTACTTTTCCTACATATATAATCTTATTATCTTCCACCCAAACTTCACCTAAAAAGATATCAAAATCTTTCATTGTGAGTACTCGTGCGTTATAAAATCTTGTGCGCATATGCATCCCTTCTTTCTATTTTATCATCCCACAAAACCAACAAGAAAAAAAGCAAATATCAAATTGCATATTCATTTTTCAAATTATATTATTAAGTTAATAAGGAGATTCTTTTTATGAAGTATGATTTTACAACACTATTAAACCGTCAAGGACATGATGCACTCGCTCTTGATGTATTACCTATTAAAGATGTAGAGGTAGATCCAAATTTTTCAAAAATTCCTATGTGGGTTGCGGATATGAACTATCCTGTTTTTGAAAATATTCAAAAACAAATGATCAACCGCATCAATGAACCTCACTTTGGATATTTTGAAATGCCAGAAGATTACTATAAAGCCATTCAGTTCTGGCAAAAAGAAACACATGGCATAGATGTAGAAAAAGAAGCTATCGGATATGAAAATGGTGTTCTTGGTATATTATCAAGTGCTTTACAAGCTTTTACATCTAGCGGTGAAGCCATTCTAGTACAATCCCCTTGTTATATTGGATTTATTCATACATTAAATAACTTGGGAAGAAAAATTATTGATAGCCCATTAATAAAAGAGAATAACTGGTCACTTGATTATGAGAATATTGAAAAGAAGATCACCAAACACAATATTCATTTTGCGATATTTTGTTCTCCACACAATCCAACGGGAAGAGTCTGGAAAAAGGAAGAAATCCAAAAATTTATAGACATCTGTAAAAAGTATGATGTTTTAGTCTTTAGTGATGAAATCTGGTCGGATCTAGTACGTAAAGAAAATACGCATATTCCTACACAATCTGTAAGTGAAGATGCCAAGAAAAGAACGATTGCCGCTTATGCTCCAAGTAAGACATTCAATCTTGCAGGTTTAGTTGGTTCCTACCATATTGTTTATGACAAATATCTGCGTGATCGATTAAATAAACAGGCTTCTTTATCCCACTATAATTCACATAACATATTAAGTATTCATGCCCTTATTGGTGCATATTGTAAAGATGGATTGGATTGGGTTAGCGAGCTTAATGAGGTAATTGCGAATAATGTAGATTTTGCGATAGATTTTATCCACACTCATTTCAAAGGTATTGAAGTCATAAAACCAGAAGGAACATATATGTTGTATCTAGACTGCACAAAATATTTAGATACACACAATATCACTATGGATGAACTATTAAAGAAAGGTGTTCATTATGGTGTATGTTGGCAAGATGGCCGTCCATTTATGAATCCAAATACGATTCGAATGAATTTAGCTTTACCAACAAGCATAGTAGAAGAAGCATTTTCTCGTTTAAAAGAATTTGTTTTTTAAAGAATGAGGAATTTAGATTATGAAAAGTACAACAAAAAAATTAGTATCTTGCGCTTTATGCGTTGCGATAGGCGTATTACTTCCCATGGCCTTTCATGTGATTCCAAATGGAGGTAGCATATTTTTACCAATGCACATTCCTGTATTGATCTGTGGATTATTTTGTGGAGCACCCTATGGCTTGGCATGTGGAATTTTTACACCCTTTCTTTCAAGTATGATAACTGGTATGCCTCCAGCTATGATCTTACCCCAAATGATGATTGAACTAGCTGTATATGGTTTAGTTACTGGTTTATGTGAAAAACACATCATTTTAAAAAACGAAATATCTAAATTATACATGAGTTTAATTATTGCGATGCTTGCAGGAAGAATTATGAATGGCTTGATCAACACATTTGTACTAAGTACACAAGGCTATACACTATCTATATTTATGACAGCTAGCTTTGTCACTTGTCTTCCAGGTATCATCATTCAATTGATTGTTATTCCAATTTTAGTTCGTATATTAAACAAAACAGTAGCTTAATCGCTACTGTTATTTCATTTCGATCAATTCGTATTCTCGATTTCCCAAGCCAATCTTTTGTGCATGTTCCAAACAAGATTTCCATTCCGATTCAGGCGTTGAATTTGTGAAATGGTCATGGTGGTCACAGAAGTTTGGATCATGTAGATGTTTATCTAATTGTGAGCCTGGCATTGGTTTTGCCTTCATACATAAATCAACACAGGCTTGATCTAAAGCAAGTAGATCAAAAGATGCCAACATTCCGATATTAGGAAGAATTGGCAAATCATTTTCGGCATGACAGTCACAGTTTGGTGAAACATCCACAATCAAAGAGATATGGAAGTTAGGACGTCCATCCACAACGGCTTTTGTGTATTCCGCCATACGTTTATTTAATAATTCATTCGCATTGTAGTTATTAAATGAAATCGCATCAAAGTTACATGCACCTAAACAGCGTCCACAGCCAACACAATTTGTTTCATTAATATGCATCTTATGTGTTGTTTCATCATACTCCAATCCATTATTTGCGCATTCTTTAAGACATTGTTTACAACCACGACATAATTTTTCATCAACATGCGGAATACCTGAACAGTGTTGTTCTTTTTTACCAGCGCGTGAACCACATCCCATACCTATATTTTTAATGGTTCCACCAAATCCAGTTGATTCATGGCCTTTAAAGTGTGTCAAAGAAATAAATACATCGGCATCCATTATAGCTCGACCAATCTTAGCTGTTTGACAATATTCTCCACCAACGACAGGCACTTCAATATCATCTGTTCCTTTTAGTCCATCTCCTATCAAAATGGGACATCCTACAGTAAGTGGTGTAAAGCCATTTTGCCAGGCACATTCTAAGTGTTCCAAGGCATTCTTTCTTGATCCTGGATACATTGTATTACAATCGGTTAAGAATGGTTTTCCCCCTAATTCTTTTACCACATCCACAATGGCACGTGCATAATTTGGTCTTAAATATGCAATATTTCCTAATTCTCCAAAATGCATTTTAATTGCGACAAACTTTCCGTCTAAACCCAATTCGGCAATTCCTGCTTTTTTTACCAACAATTGCAATTTTGTAGGTAACCCCTCACCTAATTTACGGGCATGAAAATCCGTATAGTATACTTTTGATTTTTCCATCAAATATCGTCGAGTAGACTTTGTCTCGACTTTCTCTCCTTTCATCAATATAAAATAATTT